>CALBIN010000128.1 GCA_937893275.1 uncultured Opitutia bacterium
GGAGGAGAAGCAAATGGAACCGTTGATGGTGGGCCCAATTACTCGAATCGTTATCAAGTCTCCTTCAGTGAAAAGGCTGATGGCTACTCTCTTGCGGAATGGATGGATGGAGCATGGCAACCGGTCCAAAAGGGTAAAACCGAAATTCGCAGGAGAACGGTTTCCTTGGTTCCTAATGGAACGGGCGACCCCATTTCATTGAGCTTTTCCGAAGACCGACTCGAAAAAGGGCAAATGATTAGATTTCTCAAGCACCTCGGGCCCATCGGCTTTGTCTGGGGGTGGAAACACGATGTGGTGGAGATAACAGAGATCGTTCGCGGGACCAATCAGAACTTGGTCAACCCTCGACCCGTTCCAAATGCAGGTAAGCCGACGAGCGTTCAACTGACCCAACAGGAAGTTTTCGGGGGGAAGTTTAAGGAAGTGAGAAACAAATTGGAGCACGGTGCCGATCCTGACTTCATTCTTCTTCCCAAGGGAAAAAAAACGGCCCTTCACTGCTGTTGCATGGGCGGAAGGGTTAATCTCGTAAAATTGCTCCTGGCCAAGGGAGCGAACCCAAATGCTCTGGACAATTCCAAGATGACCCCGCTCGACGTCCTGTTTTCTCCCGACTTCAAAGGGCGTCTCCCCTTGGAGCGGATGGCGGCCGAAAAGCAGCTGGAGATCAAGACCATGCTCGAGAAAGCAGGAGGAAAAAGAAACCGACCATAGCCTGAAAAAATCCGGCAAGCCAATCGAAATTGCCATTGTGACTTCACGCATTTGCACCGAGGGCAGTAAGTCGAGGATCAACATGTTTGTCATGGAGCACGAACTTCCGGTCGAGAGAGACACGGTGTTCACCAATAAGGAGTGGAAGGCGGAGGTCCTTGAGGAAATGGGTTCCGTTCTCCACTTCGATGACGACAAGGAAGAGCTCGAAAGGATAGAGGCCAAGGGCATTTCCGTGGTGGAAATCCCGCATCCTCCCGGACCGTGGAGGTGATTACCCCTGCGTGAGGGTGAATGGCTGGTCTTCGCCTCTTTCCGCTTCATTGAGTTCCCTTCGGACACGGTGGGCTTTTTGCGAACACTCCCTTTTTGTCATTGCGAGCCCTTATGGGCGTGGCAATCCAGTCCGGGGTGCGGTAAGTGCTGCCCGTGGTTCGGCTGGATTGCCGCGTCGGGCTGTCGCCCTCCTCGCAATGACAACATGTGGTGCGCGGGGGGGATGAGGAACATGTGTTCGGAATACCGAAAGCGTTCCGGTTGGAGTTCGTTGACTGGATAATCCTCTCGCACTCTCTTTTTGTCATTGCGAGCCCTTGGGGGCGTGGCAATCCAGTCGTGGGCGTCGTGGGCGCTGCCCATGTTTCGGCTATTCTATTGCGACAGCTCGATGACTGCCCAGCAGGTGGCGCTAATGGAGATGAACTGGTCTTTGCCGTGGGGGAATGAGCTCTCGAAATACTTTTGGATGGGCTTGCTGCGGGTCTTTACGCACCAGGATCCATCGGGCTCTTGGTTTTCGAGGAGCCATTTTACGCCGGATTTGTATTGGGGGGAATTGGCGGTCAGGGCACCGCTTTGTCTCAAGGCCGACAGGGCTAGCCCGGTAGCGTAGGCGTCGCTCTTCATATCCGTCGTTTGGGACCATCCACCGTCCGTGGATTGCAGTTCGAGGAGGGCTTCGGCCGCTTTCTGCTTCTCGATTTTCGCCTCGCCCCAATTAAGCCCGAGAACCTTGAAGGCATGGTCCTCGGTGGATTTGGGTTCTGTTTTCTTCAGCCATGTCAAGGCCCGCATGATGGGTTCGGCTTTTTCGACGGGTTCAGCGAACTCGGAGATGCCTTTGATCGCCAAAGCGGTGGCCGTGAAGTGACTATCCTCTAGTGGGGGCCTATGGGTACGGATTCGCCAACCGCCGTCTTTGTCCTCGGTTTTCAATAAGTATTGGATGAGGGCTTTCGTTACCTCGCTTGGCGGGGTTCCTGCCGCAGCCAATCCCGTTAGGGCGTAGCCCGCATTATAGGCTCCGCCGGGTACACCTTCTCCCTTTAAAAGCCTTTTTCGTCGATCTTCGAAGTATTCCAAGCTGAACTGGACTTGCGTGGAGAGGGAATCGGGCTGTAGTTCGATGCCCGAGCGCTGGGCCTGGCTCATCGCCATCATGGTGAGCGCCTGATGATGGCAGGAGAAGCATTCTCGCTTGTCGACGTAAGTGGCAGCGCTATTCTCAATCAATGAGACGGCCCGAGCCACGGCCATGCGACGAGGGGAGTCCTTAGCCGGACTGAATCTTGGGAGCACGACGAAAGGTGCTACAATCATGACCGTGATTGTCAAGGTTGAGCGAATCGCATTCATTTACTTAGCCTAGAGTTGTGGGGCAACCCGTCAACCTCGAGCTGTGTCGAATAATAGAAATTCACTTTACGTTGTGGTTTGGTTTTGTCGGAATAGGTCTTAGTATACTTGACCCGAATAGTTTAACCTTCTAGTTATACTTTTACTTTCATCTTTAATAACACCCTAAAGGTAAACAGTCATGATTAAATCTCTATGGATGATTCCTCTCGTCGCATTTCTCCCGTTTGGTTTGGTCGAAGCCAAACCTCTAAATTTGGATCAAGTGGCTGATGACGCGAACTGGTTGATGCACATAGACTTCGACTCGGCCAGAGCATCGAGCATCGGTTCTTTCATGATGGATGAACTCGAAAGCAAGTCGGAAGCGATCGAACGGATGGCGGAAGTGAAAGCCTCATACGGCGTGGACCCAGAAGGGTTTTCGGGCCTGACCATGTTCGGCAGCGGTGAGCATAAAAAAGGGACTGCAATTATGTCCGGAGGCTTGGATTCCGAAAGGATGATTGCCTTTGCCCGTAAGAACGAAACTTTCGAGACGATCAGGGTCGGTAAAAACGAAATTCATTCGCTGAATCAATACAAGAGGCACCCGATGGCTTTCGCTGCAATTAAGAACGGGGTTTTCGTGGCCGGGCCCGATGCCGATTACGTTAGGCAGGGAATCAAGTTGGCCAAGGGGAAGGGAGCGTCCCATGGACCGATCGCCCTGTTGGGTAATCTTCGTCAAATTGTCGATGATCCCGGGATAATCGCTTACGTCGACGTAGCCAAGGCTTCTGCTCACCATGATCTTGACAGGCATGGTATGGGCATGGCGAAGAAGGTGAAATCGATTGGCATGGTGGTCGGGGAAGCCGACGGATTGCTTAAAATGGTTGCAATTGTGGTTGCCGAAGACGAGGCAACTGCCGCCCAAATGGAAGGCATGGCCAATGGAATGATGGCCATGGCCGCTTTGGGTAAGGGCTCCAAGCATCGGCTTGCTGGTCTTATGAAAAGCCAGTCGGTGACTCGAGCCGGCAATGTTATTACCTTGCAGGTAGGGTTGGCCATCGACGTAATCGAAGATCACATAGAGAAGGAAATGCGGAAGCGCATTTGATAGTCTTCCTTGGATTGTAGGAATTGAGGTCGGCTTTAGTGCCACCACATGAGAACAATCCTCTAGCCCCCTACACCTCTTATTCATTCCTCCTTGGACGCAAATACCTCTAAAATTCACCTTATATGGCCTTGAGCAATTCATTTGACGACAGTTTGCCCGAATTCCTGAGGGGTGGTAGAATTCTTTGGGTCGTTGCCGGGATATTAGTAATAGCGGGATTTGGATCCTCC
>CALBIN010000129.1 GCA_937893275.1 uncultured Opitutia bacterium
CTCGTCCTTGCGAAAGAAAATCAATTTTCGAGTATCGAGATTCTTAGCGGCTTCTCGATGCTTGAGAACCTCATAGATTTGACGTCGCACGAGGGCATCCTCACCGGGAACGGCGCGATCGGCGAATCGGTTGTAAGGATAGGCCTCGGCGAGGCGAACGTCGTCGGTGACGATGCGATCGGCGATGGACTGGAGCTTGAGGAGACCGCGATTTTGAGTGAGGTATCGGAGGTCGAAGGTGTCCTCGTCGCGAATGCGGTAGGCATCCCGAAAGAGACGGTGGTCGAAACTGTCGAAAAGGTCCTCGTCCTTGGGCATGCTCTTGTTGACGACGTTTTCCTCCGGAAGCACCGAAGGCGTGATAACGATTATTACCTCGCGCTTGAGACCCGTCTTTGACTTGCTCCGAAAAAGGGCTCCCAAGACGGGAATTTTGCCGAGTACGGGAACGCTGTTCACGGTTTCCTCCGAATCCTTGGCGATGAGGCCGCCGATGATGAATGGGGTGTCATTGGCGATTCGGGCGTATGTCTTTACCTCACGAACGGAGAGCGTTGGAGCGCTTGCGAGGAGGATGTTGCCAGTCTTGTCGAAGACCTCCTCTTTCTTGTTCGGGACTCGAGCGGATACGGAGGCGTTTATCTGGAGGGAAACCTCGGTTCCATCGGCGTTTATGCGGGGTCTGACGGCGAGCTCGATGCCCGCCGTGACGTCGCGAAAATCCACGGCGGTCACATAATCCTTGACGAACTTCGTGTTGGCTATGGGGATTTTCTCCGAGACGTTTATGTAGGCCATGCGGTTGTCGAGGGTTAGCACACTGGGGCGAGACAGTACCTCGGCGGCACCTTCTTGAACCATAGCTTTCAAGCGGACGTTGAACTCGCGAAAGGCGTTGGTCACGCTGAAATCGAGCTGCGGAACACCGACTCCCGAAGGTACGATTTGGCCTATTTTCAAGTTATCGTTGTCGAGATGACGACCAATGAAATTGCCACTACCCACGTTCTTGGTGACATCCCACTGAACTCCCAAGTCCTTGAGAGATTGGGACGATATCTCGAGGACCATGGCCTCGATCATGATCTTGCGGGCGGGCATATCGATCTTCTCGCGAACGAGGCGGACGACGCGACCGAACTGCGACGGTTCGGAAGAATCGTAAAAGACCATGAGCTCGTTCATCGGATCAGTCTCGGTTCTCGGGAAGTTTCCGGACTGGGCGGGCACGACCTCGTGGAACTTGGTCTCCGGAAGGGCCACCACGACGGGCAACTTCTTCGGGTCCACCGCGGCCGTGGGAGATCCGACGGTGATCCCGTAAAGCTTGAGAAGTTGAGTACAACGGGTGGGATCGACGTAACTGAGACGCAAACGTCGTGACTCCATATCGATCGGATCGTCGTCTGCAGCTTTTTGTGCAAAAGCAGGGCACCAAGTCAAAATAGACAAGGCGATGAGAGTTAAAAAGGCTAAGCGTTGATTGAGACTTTTGCAATTCATCCGGTTTCCTGTGGCGTTTGGTTGGTTGGAGGAGGCGACTCGGGTTCGTTGGTGGGGAAAAGATCGGTAAAGAAAGTTTGGATAACCTTGGTGACGCCGGCAGATTTCTTTTTCAGGGGAGCGGCCTTCTTAAGTTTCGAGGCAGCCGCCTTGCTGTTGTGGATTCGTTCCTCACTGAGTGCCACATTACGGTTGAGCATCGCAAGAAAATCACCTTTTCGACGAGCCAATTCCATGACGGGTTCCTTGGGAATCTCGAAGACCACGCAATCGGTGATCGCCGTAAGGGTGGAAGATCGACTCTTGCCCGTGAGCAGAGCGTCTTCCCCGAAATGCCGTCCCGACTCGATCTGCTCCACCTTGGCCTTTCCATCCAGTCCCGACAAAGTCACGAAGGAGGAAAGCAACCCCTCGGCGAGCAAGTACAAGGAATCTCCCGAGGCACCCTGCCGGTAGAGAACTTCTCCGGCTTCCAGATCGTGGCGCGTCATGGAGCTAAAAAGTACGCTTTGTTCGACTTCGCTCAGGTTTCGGAGTAATTCCGATCGATCTAAAATCCGACGACGGTCTCCGCCATCCTCCAAATTCAATTGCCGTCGAGCGGATCCTCGCGAGAGGAAGACCTCCTCCTTGGAAGTCGAAGGTGTGACACCGGCCCGAGAAAGGTGCTCGACGATGCTCTTGTTTACGACGTGGCGCGACTCGTTAGGTGAAATATTGACAGGCAGAATGAAGAAGCGCACCTCGTAGCGCTGACCGTCAAGCGTTGCCTCGTCTAGGCGAACCTCGGGTTCGGGATCTTCGAGTATGCGCTCCCCGTCCGCCAATGCTCGAACACCCG
>CALBIN010000130.1 GCA_937893275.1 uncultured Opitutia bacterium
GCTGCTGCTTCCAATCAACAGACTCCTCTTTCGCCCACGAAATTCCACTTAAGGAAAAGACGATGGCAATTGTCAAAAACTGTTTTACTGGATGCATGAAATTTAAATACTACTGATTCTCGGGACTCTGGACAAAAAAGAATATTTCATAAAGAATTAATTTTCCAATCCCTGGGATAGCAACACTAGCCTAGGCCAAAGTCACTTTTTCTTTTTAGAGCTGTGATCAAGGTTCGCATCCTTAATGAATTGGTTCTGCGTTTCCAACCAAAGTTTTTCAAGCTTCTTGACCTTATCAGGATGCTTGGAAGCGAGATCCCGTATTTCGGTCCGGTCCTTGGCGAGATCGAAGAGTTCCCAGACGCCGTCGTTCGTGGCGACCAACTTCCAACCCTTTACGCGGATGGCCCGATTCCCGTCATGGGACCACCACAGGTAGTTGCGATCGATGGAGCGTTCTTCGGTGAATGCAGGCACTAGGCTTTTGCCGGGTGGAGGTGGAGCATTTTTGTTCTTGGCCATCTTCACCTTGGCTAATTCCAGAATGGTCGGAACGACGTCGATGGCGTGTCCCGGAGTCTGTCGCAATTCGCCCCGCGCTTCAATCCCGTTTGGCCAATGGGCGACCAGCGGAGTGCAGGCGCCGCCTTCGTGCACCCAAGTCTTGTGCATCCGAAACGGCGTATTGCAAGCAGTCGACCAACCGGCACCGAGGCAAAGGTAGGTGTAGGCGGAACCCAGCGGAGCCTTCGGGTCGTGTCCGTCGCCACGCACCATGACCTCGGCGCTGGCCCCGTTGTCCGAGAGGAACAGGACCAAGGTGTCTTCGAAAGCCTTCATCCTCCGTAATTGATCGAGGACCCGGCCAATAGCCCGATCCATCGAGTCCACCATCGCGGCGTGCACCGCCATCTTGTCCGCTTGGAAGGCTTGCTGCTCCTTGGTCAATGTCTTCCAAGGCACGGGATAGCGCACTTCGCCTGGACCCAGTATCTTGTAGGCATCGGGGAAATGGTGATGGGGACCCACCTCGCGTTCCACCGGGGAAAGCGTGCCCTTGGCAAGGCCAAGCTCTTTCTGCTTCTTCCAGCGGGCCGAGCGTATCTTGTCCCAGCCTTGCTTGTAACGTTCGCGGTAGCGCTCGATGTCCTTGGGCCAGGCGTGCAGGGGAAAGTGTGGCGCGGTGAAGGCAAGATAGTGGAAGAAGGGTTTGTCTGCATGTTCCTTGGCATGCTCCTTCAAGATTTCCACGGCATGGTCGGCTTGAGCGTCGGTGACGTAGAACTTTGGACTGATTAGGGTGGCCGGTTGCTTTTTGTCGTCGAGATAGTGGGACTTAAGCCGGAAGAACCCGTGGTTGTTGGTGTAGTAGGAGCGGTCGAAGCCGTTGGCGAGCGGAAGGCCGTCGATGTGCCATTTGCCGGAATGATACGAGCGATAGCCCACGGGCTTGAGCATTTGAGGGAGAAGCCGGGCCCACGACGGGCGGGTTCCCCGCTTGATTCCCGGCAAGCTGTCGCGACGCACTTGCTGGGCATAATAGCCCGTGAGCAAGGCGGCACGCGTCGGCCAGCAACGGGCGGTATTGTAAAACTGGGTAAAACGCAGACCGTTCCGGGCCAAGCCGTCAAGATGAGGAGTCTCTATTTCACCACCGTAGCATCCGAGGTCGGAATACCCCATGTCGTCAGCCATTATGAGAAGGACGTTCGGGTTTCGGCCCGCGATTTCCAAGCTTGACGAGAAACAAAAACCACAGACGCCCAAAAGTAACAAGAATCTTTGCATACACTACATTACAAACTGTTTCTATATCAGTCGGCAAGGTGGTAAAAACATGGAGAGAGAAATTAAAAAGAAACAATGGTCGGAAATCATAATACGGGGTCAGAGGCGAAGTAACGATGGACAGATTCTGAAAAACCAGTTTGGTTTTTAATAGTATGGAGCCATCACTATTCCTGACCTGCTTCTTTGCCTATGTCATGGGCATGATAGTTTTCGGGTGGCGGATGTCCCGCCGAAAGCAGACAGGGGACACCTTTCTTCTCGGCGGTCGCGCCCTACCCTTCTTTCTTACACTCGGAACCACGGTCGCCACAATGGTGGGCACAGGGTCCTCCATGGGAGCGGTGGGCAAAGGTTATGCCAATGGCTGGACAGGTTCTCTTTACGGAATCGGAGGCACGATCGGCATTTTATTAACCGCTTGGCTATTCGCTCCCGTTAGAAAACATCGTTTCATGACGATGGCGGAAGAGTTGTCGTCAAATACGGGAGCAAACAGAGCCGTATCGAACATCGTCGGAATTTTCTCCTACCTCGCCTGCGTAGGTTGGCTGGGATTGCATATCCTAGGTGGAGGAAAATACTTGGTTTTCGTGACGGGGATTGATCCTTTTTGGGCAAAGACCTACATTGCCTTGGGCTTCGGAATCTATGCCATGATCGGAGGCTATCTTGCCGTCGTCTGGACTGATTCGGCGCAAGCGATTGTTTTGTTCGCGGGATTTTTGGTCATTGCCTTTTTCTCCTTCCAGGCAGTGGGAGGATGGAGCGGGTTACAGGAAGTCAATGCGATATTGGCCGCGAAACCGAACGCCCCGTCGACCTTGACCTTGATCTCGCTCACAGTGGTTATTGCGGTCGGGGTATTGGGCAACCCCTGCTTTCGTCAGAGAATCTATTCAGGTAAAACCATCCCGGAAATCCGCAAGGCTTTCGTCATATCGGGAATCCTGTATTTAGGTTTTGCCGTATTGCCTGCTATCATCGGCATGGCCGCATACAAGAATTTTCCAAACTTGGCCAACGCGGATCTTGCTTTCCCAAAAATGGCCACCGACATGCTTCCAGTCGCCGGAGGCATCGTCATCCTGCTGGCTGGTCTTTCGGCCACAATGTCGAGCGCCAGTTCCGATGCCGTCGCAGGAGTGACCACCTTGGTTCGAGATTTGTACAAACTCGTTTTTGGAAGGATGCCTCAAGCGGGAAGAGTGGTATTGATTTCACGGATAGCCCTAGGTTTGACCACTGGATTCGCCTTAGGTATGGCATTGGTAGCCGACAACGTAATCGGCTACATCAAGGTTATGATACCTCTCTTTATATCAGGCATGTGCGTGTGCGGAATTCTCGGTCGCCTTTGGAAAAGATACAATGCGGCAGGTGCCATTGCCTCGCTTCTTGGGGCTTGCGCCACCTCTGCATCCGTAATGCTTGTTCCTGAATGGGAAGCTTACTGGGAAGGCGAACCTGTGATTCCCTCGATCCTGATTGCAACTGCAGCAGGTGTGTTCGTTTCTCTACTTACTTCCCCGGAAAAGCTTTCACGAGAAGAGGCTCTTGCCCTCCTTGCCAAAGAACGTGAAACCATGGAAGACTGATTGGTCAATTATGAGAAATTACATTGGTACCATATCTTTGAAGATCGGGCTTACCGCAGTTGCTTTCGCAGTCGCAGGTATTTCCGTTTACGGGCAAGCCGACAAAAATAAAAAAAAGATAGCGACGCCCTTCAGTTGGGTGTCTCCGGCTTCCGAATGGAAGGTAAAAACGCTACCGAAGAATGTTCGGTACGATACTTTCAAAAGCCCAAGTATGGGTATCGACGTCGGTTACTACGTTTACCTTCCGGATGGATACGACGCCAAAAAAAACAAAAGTAAAAAGTACCCCGCAGTCTATCACCTACATGGCGGACGGCCCGGTTCGGAGAGCAAAAGCGTGTCTCTATCGACCTTCATCAACCAAGCAATGCGAACAAAAAAGATCGCTCCCACGATTTATGTTTTTCCAAACGGAGGCCCCATGAGCTGGTACAATTATCCACAGGTCAAAAACGGACAGGGAGAGGATGTTTTCGTTAAGGAGCTCATTCCGCACGTCGACGCCACCTACCGAACCTTTGGAACCCGTGCAAAAAGAGGCATCCAAGGGTTCTCCCAAGGGGGCCGCGGCACCACTCGCATCATCTTCAAGCATCCGGAACTGTTTGGTTCAACCGCTCCGGGCGGTTCTGGTTATGAACCCGAGGAACGCATTCGGGATAACGACGGAGCGGAGTCCCAAAACATTCGCTTCGCTCCCGGTTACGATGCTTGGTCCCTAGCCAAGGCATACGCCAAGCGAAAGGATGCCCCACCCCTCAAGCCTCTCATCTGGGTCGGCACCAAGGGCTTCAACTACGAATACAACCTCAAGTTCATGAAGTACCTAGACGGGCTTGGAATACATTACGAAAAGCTGATCGTACCCGACGCCCCGCACAGCTCCAAGATCATCTACGAGAAAAGCGGGATTAAGCTCATGCAATTCCACGACCGAAACTTCGGAAAGTAAAGCTAAGCGGAAGGAAAACATACTTCACTCTCTCGAATGCACGAATTGATAAAGAAACAGGCAACCCTCACATTGGCAAGTAT
>CALBIN010000131.1 GCA_937893275.1 uncultured Opitutia bacterium
CCCCGGATTTATCAAGCTTGAAACTATCGTAGGAAAGCTTGGCTTCCGATTCCACGACAATACTGTCCTCCAAGCTAAGCGGCCTGGCTGCGCCAGGGGCGAACCCACCCAAACTTCGACGAGCCAAAGGCACGGCCCGATCCTTCTCATCCTCGATAATGAGGTAACTGGTGTAAGGGGTGACTATGCCGTACTTGCGGGCCAAGCGGGCCACTTCCTCCTTCAATTCCTTCTTTTCGCCTCGCAGGCGAATCTCGTCGAGCAAGTACCCTACCCTGCGAGTCGCCCAGATGCGCGGTATAAATTTATTCTTGTCGTTTTCCTTGGGAAATGAGGCCTCGTACTTGAAGGTTTTCTTCTCGCCCCGAATGGTGCCGCGAAGAATTACGTTTCCCTTTTTGGAACCCGGTTCGTACCTGCCTATAACCACCATCTGGTCGCCCTTGAAAAGGTCGGGAAGGTTTTTCGGGTATATGTTACGCACACGATCAGGGCCATCTATCTCGAGCTTGAGATCGGCGAGCACGGGCTCGGATATCTTTCCGTAGAAGCGCGACACCTTGTACTCCAAGTTCTCCTCCGGCAGAACGTACTGGCTGACGGCGTTGGTCTCCTCGGTGATCTTGTCGAGCAAGTGGGTGTTGACGTTGGTTCCGATCCCGAAGCAGAAAACGCGAACCTTGCTCTTGGAGTCGCCGATTTTCTTCCTGAGAGAATTAAGGATAACGTCCTCCTTGATTGCCCCGATGGTGGGTTGGCCATCCGTCATGAATATGACTTGAGTGGGACGGCTCTTGGCTGCCTTTGCGGAGACGATCGTGGCCGCCTCCCCAAGGGCTTCCTCGATGGCGGTGCCGCCGATGGCGCGTACGGAATCAATAAACTTGGAGGCCTTTTTTCGGTTTTTAGGAGCTGCCTCGACCATCTTCCCGAATACGGGTTCGGCCTCGGTGGAAAACCGAATGATCTCGAAACGATCCTCGTCGTTCAGGCTATCCACGCAAAACTTCATGGCCTCCTTGGCCTGCTCGATCTTCTTTCCTCTCATCGAACCCGAGGAATCAAACACGAAGACGACGTCCTTCGGAATGGGCGCTTCCTCCTTTTTCCAAGCTCCCGGGCTTACCAGAAGCATGAAGTGCCCGCCGTCATCGGAGTCCTCGGGATTATGGGTGAGCACGCTCAGGTCGACGTCACCACCATCTTTTCCCTTGAGGGAATAGTAAAGCAGGAAGTCGGCGTCGGTCGCCATG
>CALBIN010000132.1 GCA_937893275.1 uncultured Opitutia bacterium
GAATCGGGTTTGCTGCCGTCACCTAAGTATTCGAAAGGATACGATGTCCTTGGTCCGATGTGAGTCTTGCCCGTTAGACCTACGCGATAGCCGAGCGGTTTGAGGTAATGAGGCAGGCTCTTCGTGTCGGGGACGGAGTTCGAGTGGTTAAGAAATGCCTTGGTTCGCCAGGCCGTTCGTCCACTGTAGAGTTCCTGCCTAAATGGGGCGCACATGGCCACCGAAGTGTAGGCTTTGTTAAACTTGACCCCGTCTTTCACTAGCTTGTCTATGTGCGGGGTAGGGCAGTCGACGTTACCATAGCAACCGAGACTGTCACGGTTGATGTCGTCGCCCAAAAGGAAGACGAAGTTGGGTTTAGCGGCATGAAGAGTATTTTGGGCCCATGCAAAAATAACGAGTGTCAGTAGATGCTTCATTGATTTAACCATCCTCATTTTACTATTTGAAGCCAATCTCAAAAACGATGAATACCTCATATGAATCCAGAGATCGAATGAGATTTGACGGACCCCTCGTTCTGGATTTTTTCTTTGTCCTAGAGAAAAAACTAGCCACCGGCTACTTTTGTAAATAATCGACAGTTATCTAATCTATGCTTTGCTAATTTTTCTGTTTGAGCAATTCTGTCGAATCTCAACACCGCAAGCTATGTCAGCAATTACTACGAAAATGAAAAAACTCTTTCCCACAACTATTCTCCTAGCCCTCGCTTTACAAAGTCTCGCCGCACCGGGAGACGATGTTTATCAAAAAGGTTTCCTTTCCATTGAGGAGTCTCACAAATCGATTGAGTTGCCGGAAGGCTATTCGCTTGAACTCGTCCTGTGCGAGCCTCAGATCGAGGAACCCGTTGCCATGGCCTGGGACGGAAACGGCGTTCTGTACGTGGTCGAGATGCGTACCTACATGCAAACCGCGGATGCCACTGGCGAACAGGAGCCGCTCAGTCGGATCTCTCGTCACGAGGACACTAATGGCGACGGAGTTTACGATAAGAGCACGGTTTTCATAGATAAGCTATTGTTGCCTCGCATGGTTCTACCTTTGGACGATCGCGTCATGGTCGGCATTACCAATACCCTAGATCTATGGAACTACAGGGACACCGACGGCGACGGTGTGGCCGATGAGAAAGTGAAGGTCTTTGAAGGTGGAAGACGCGGAGGCAATATGGAGCACCAGCCCAGCGGACTCGTATGGAATCTCGACAACTGGATTTACATCACCTACCAAAATGTTCGTTACCGCTACACCAACGGCGAGTTCAAGACTGAGCGTCTCCCGCGTGGCGGTGGCCAATGGGGGCTGACGCAGGATGATGACGGGCGCCTTTACTATTCCACCGGCGGAGGAGAAAATCCTGCCTTCTTTTTTCAGCAACCACCAATCTACGGAATGTTTGATGCGCCTGGCCAGACCGAGTCGAATTTTCGCACCGTTTACCCCATTGCAGCCGTACCGGACGTGCAAGGTGGTCGTCGTCGAGTTGCCGCCAACGGCGGCCTGAACGTTTTCACCGGTTGCGCAGGACAAGGTATTTATCGTGGTGACCGACTGCCAAAGGAACTATACGGCAATCTATTCATTCCCGAGCCCGTGGGCCGTTTGATCCGCCGAGCGAAAGTCGACCGTAAGGACGGGTTGACCGTGCTCAGTAATGCAGATCCCGGTATCGAGTTCATGCGTTCTAAAGACATCAACTTCAGACCGCTTGGCGCGGAAACAGCACCAGACGGAACAATGTTCTTCATTGATATGCACCGGGGCATTATCCAGCAAGGAAACTGGACTCGCAAGGGAAGCTATCTTCGCGGTGTGATTGATAAATGGGGCATCGACAAAAACGTCGGAAAGGGTCGCATCTATCGTCTCGTACACAAGGATCACAAACCTGGACCTAAGCCGAATATGCTGGAGGATTCCACTGCCGATCTCGTTGCTCACCTTTCCCACTCGAATGGCTGGTGGCGCGATTCCGCCCAGAAACTCATTATCCTCCGCAAAGATGGAAAGTCTGTGACACCCGCTCTCGAAAAGTTGGCCCGCGAAGGCAAGTCCGCCCTCGGTCGGGTTCATGCTCTATGGACGCTGGAGGGACTGGAAGCAGTCAATCCGAAATTGCTCACAGAAAAGCTTGGGGATGCCGATCATCGCGTCCGCATGGCTGCAGTACGCATTAGTGAGCCCTTTCTCACCGATGGAGACAAGACTGTCATTTCCGGATTCAAAGGACTCGATAAAGAAACTCATGCCGACGTGTCCCTCCAGACAATCAATTCGATCGCCTACAGCGGTTCAACAGATTCCGAGGTGCTCGCGGGCATTCAAGACAACCTCATAGAGCAACACGCTGACAAGCCGATCCTCAAGAGCATTGCCGGAAATCGCGTAAAGCTTGCTCAGGAGCGGGCCCTTTTAGCCAAACAGCGCAAGATAGACGCCCATTTCGGCAAGCAGATGGAAAGCGGGGCCGTCATCTACAAACAACTTTGCTTTGCCTGTCATGGCAATGATGGTAAGGGCACCCCCATGGTCGGTCAACCAGGCGTAACCTTAGCCCCGCCGCTACCAAAGTCACCCCGTGTGCTAGGCTCAGGTGGCAGCCTCGTGCGAACCGTCCTGCATGGCCAAACGGGCGAACTCGATGGTAAGAAATACCCTGGGCAAATGCTACCTTTGGGGGCCAATAACGACGAATGGATCGCCGCCATCACGACCTATGTCAGAAATAGCTTTGGAAACAAGGGCGGTCCGATCACCAAGGAATTCGTGGCCGGCATCCGCAAGGAATCGGGCGACCGCCTGCTACCTTGGACGGAAGCCGAGCTCGAAGAGCTGGAACCGCCCCTGATTGCGAACCGGAAAAAATGGAAACTCACCGCAAGTCATGGAGCAAACAAACTAGGAGGATGCGTAGACGGAAACGGTAAAAGCCGATACGATACCGGGGCCTCACAAGTTCCCGGCATGTGGGTGAAAGTTGAATTGCCTTCAGTCTGCAAAGTGAATCGCATTCAACTGGATTCAAGTGGCTCCACTCGTGATTATCCTCGCGGTTACCAAGTGGAGTCCTCCGTAGATGGAAAGAAATGGTCGGAGCCCTTGGCTATAGGCGTTGGCAAGCATCCCATAACCGACATCATCTTCCCCACTACCCAGGCGAAGCACCTCAAGATCACGCAAACCGGTCGAGTGAATGGCCTTTTCTGGTCCATTCACGAGATGCAAATCTTTGGGAAAGCCGTTCAATAGTTGTTTTGGCTGTGATTTTTGACTTCACCTTATCTTTAGGTGGCATTTCACGGATTTTCGTGGGAATTCAATAGGTGATGTTTCTTGATTAATCAGTCGATTTGCCGTATCTCCACTCCGCATGTGTGGAATTGTTGGTTATTTAGGTAATAGGGTTGCTCAAGATGCGTTGATTGACGGGTTGCGAAGGTTGGAATACCGCGGTTACGATTCGGCTGGGGTAGCTTTTCACGACGGAAATGCTTTTTCCTTGGCTAAGGAGACTGGACGCGTGGAGAATTTGGCCGCGACACTTCGGGAGAGTAATCCTACCTCAACTTTGGGGATCGCTCATACGCGTTGGGCGACCCACGGTGCGGTTACGGTATCCAATACCCATCCACACCTAAGTCACGATGGAAAAATCGCGCTTGTTCACAACGGAGTCATCGAGAATTATGGTCCGCTCAAGCGCATTCTGGAGGGGAAAGGCATTGAGTTTTCCTCTGAAACCGATTCAGAGGTGCTTTCCAACTTGATTGCTTATCACTATGCCCGGCTAGAGGGAGAGGAAGACCGTTTTGCTCAAGCTCTAAGAGAGGCTCTTTCCCAATGTCGAGGGGCGTATGGTATCGCCGTACTCTGCGTGGATGAACCCGGTTTCTTGCTTGGAGCTCGTCGAGGCTCTCCCTTGGTTGTCGGTTTGGGTGATGGCGAAACTTTCCTTGCCAGCGACGCCTCGGCCTTTGTCGGTCGAGTGCGTGATGCCGTTTACTTGAAGGATGGAGAGATCGCCCTCTTGCGGGAAGACGGGTTCCGCATCATTACGATGCAGGGCGAGGATGCCCAAGCGGTGAGCCAACCGATCGACCAAACGGTCGAGGACGTTGAGATGGGGGACTTTGATTCTTTCATGGAAAAGGAGATTTTTGAGCAACCTGTTGCTTTGGAGAATACCCTGCGCGGTCGTTTTGGTGACGATGGCACGACTGCTAAGCTTGGCGGTCTGGAAGGACATGAGGACGAGTTGCGTCGTTTGGACCGGATCGTTTTCGTAGCTTGTGGTACGGCCCGGCATTCTTGCATGGTGGGAGAATACTTGATTGA
>CALBIN010000133.1 GCA_937893275.1 uncultured Opitutia bacterium
GCTCTGAAGGCTAGAAGCGAACAAGATGGGTAAAAGATGAAAAGTCTGTTTCATACCTCTTCGTTCGTCTTTTGGTTCGTATTGGCGGACCTCGCTTTTGCCGAAAAGAAGCTGGTCGTTCCCGTTTCGGTGGAAGACCTCATGGCTAACTACTGTTTCGATTGTCATGATGAAGACATGCAGAAAGGAGATATCCGGTTGGATAACCTGTTCGAACTGAAGCTTCCCAAGAGGTTGGATCTGCTTAACCGGATGCAGGAACAGGCCTTCTTCAAGCACATGCCCCCGAAAAAGAAAAAAGGCCAACCAAGCGAAGATGAGCGCAAGCGTCTTGTGGATTGGATGTCCGGAGAACTGGGTAAGCACGATGCCTCCACGCTGGAAGGGAAGTTACGCAAGCCCGAGTACGGAAACTACGTCGATCATGACAAGTTGTTCTCCGGGGAGTTCAAGGAATTGCCGGGTTTTACTTATGACCGGCGCTGGTTGATCAGCGAATACATCTTTAACGACAAGTTCGATCGGATGCTGAAAGGCCAGGCAACGGGATATTACGGGGGCAAAAGAGTGCCCGTTTTCGGGAGCAAGCGATTCCACCGGCTCACCCCCACCAACCCCTTTTTGCTCCCCAACCGTTCAGGTGTTCGCTACTACGCCAACACCGATCTGACGGGCGGGCATTTGTCGACCATGCTTACCAACGCACAGAAGGCCGCCGAGCTCATGACCGACTACTTGGTTCCACGCCACAAGAAGAGCAGGCAGCAGTACCTTTCTGCCGTAGTCGAAATCATGGCGCTCGAAGACGAGCATATAGCCACTTTGCAATCGCGGCGTGAATTCCTCGAAACAAATGTCGCAAGAGTTTGCCAAGACCTGTACGGCAAGAAGAACGACTCGCTGTTGCCGAAGTTTGTCCCTGTGGCTCTCAACCAAGCCAAGGAGCTTGAAGAGGGCGAGACTTACAAGAAAGCACCCATCCACGTTGCCCAAAATACCCTCAAGAAACTGGGTGGTGAAGACGCTCTGTTTCAGACGCTTTTGAATCCGGAGCTCAAAGACTTGAGCGACTTGGAAATTCGCAACCACTGTGAGCGCCAATGGTTCTACAACGGCGACCACGAACGTAAAATCCAAGGGCGTGTCACGATGCTCCGCGATTACCTGCCCGAGGTGCGGGAGCGCCTCGCAAAGAACGGTACGAAAATCAAGCTACGCATCTACAAACCACTCGCCGATGAGGAGATGGAGATTATCCACACCGCCATCACGAAGTTTCGCAAGAAGGGAGATTTCCATACTGCCGTCATCGAGAAGTGCATGACGCAATGGACGGATGACTTCCGTCAGGTACGGGTCGAAGAGGGCCCGCCGTCCGATGAGCTCTTGGCTCAACTGGTGGACGAGCTCTTTGTTCAAATACTCGAGCGCTCTCCATCCGCCGACGAAAAAGGGGAATACCTGACTCTCGCAAAATCATACGTCGCCAAGCTCGGCAACCTCAAGGCGATCCAGAAGCTGATTCAAACCGTCATGCTCTCCAGCGAATTCGTTTACCGTCAGGAGTTTGGCCATGGCGAACCCGACGAGCACGGTCGCCGGATGTTGTCGCCACGGGACGCCAGCTATGCCATCGCCTACGCGCTTACCGATCAAAGCCCGGACGAGGAGCTTGCCAAAGCGGCCGCCGAAGGCCGCCTCAATACCCGAGAGGACTACCGTAGGGAAATCACCAGGATGCTGAAAAGGCGGGACCGTCATTCCTTGGTCGATCCGATTCTGATCGATAAAAATCACCGCGAGAACGTGACCAACATGCCGATCAGGGAACTACGCTTTTTCCGGGAGTTCTTCGGGTACCCCAAGGCCATAACTATCTTCAAGGACGAGAAGCGCTTCGGTTTGGACCGATTGGGGTCGGCCACCGCGCGCTTGCTTGGTGAAGCCGATCAACTCGTCGCGCATTTTCTCGAGAAGGACCAGAACGTTTTAGAAGAACTCCTCACTACGGAAAAATTCTACGTCTTTCACGATGGCGACAACGAACGCATGCAAGCCGCCTCCGACCGGATCAAGCGCATCTACGAGTACTTCAAGGATACCGATTGGCAGAACTTCGATCTGGAAGAGCTCGGCAAGCACAAGGAGTTTCTCCGGGAGGTCAAGATGCGCTCCATCAACCCGGACAACCTGAAGTCCGGAAACCGTTCGGGCACGGGCTTGCAGTTGTTCAAGAAATCAATGACCAGCATCACCGCCCGGCTGGACAAGGGACAAAAGGAAGCGGCTCCCTTCGACATGTATCGTGGATACGGGAGCGACTTCATGCCTGGTGAAAACGTTTCGAGCTTTTTCAATTATCCCTTGATCAACTGGGACTACGCAACCGTTCAGCCCGGCAAAGTCCCCAACCGGAAGGGCCTTCTTACCCACCCCGCATGGCTCATCGCTCATGCTCAGAATACCGAAACCGATCCGGTCATACGGGGAAAGTTCATCCGCGAAAAGCTCTTGGCCGGAACCATCCCAGACATTCCCATTACGGTGGATGCCGTCATCCCTGAAGACCATCACAAAACGTTGCGTGACCGTCTGGCAGGGGCAACGGAGACAGCCTACTGCTGGAAGTGTCACGACTACATGAATCCTCTCGGATATCCTTTCGAAGCCTATGACGACTTCGGGCGCTTTCGCAGGGAGGAATCGTTGGAAAGTCCGGAGAATCTCGTAAAGAAGAATCCCGACAAGGCTCCGAACCGTAACCACCTTCTGGACCTGAGAGACGTTTACAAAACCCTCCCGGTGGATGCCACCGGATACCTCAAGGGGAGTGGCGATCCAAAGCTCGACGGCGAGGTCAAGGATGCCATCGACTTGGCCGAACGCCTCGGGAAATCGAGACGGGTCCGTCAGTCCATCATCCGACATGCCTTTCGCTATTTCATGGGACGTAACGAGAGCCTCTCCGATTCGAAGACCCTGATCGATGCCGAGCAATCCTATGTGGAAAGCGAAGGGAGTTTCGATGCCCTCATTCTTTCCCTTTTAACTTCCGACTCATTCGTGTACCGTAAGCCAATCAAGGAACAAGCTCATGACAACTAGAAGGGACTTTCTCAAATTCTCCAGCCTTGGCGCCGGCGCCTTGGCCATGCCCTCGGTCTTGTTTGCAGAGCCTGCCAAGGGAACCCTCCCCAAGCGTTTCATCTTCATTCGTAAATCAAGCGGCATCCGGCCCGCTGAAATTGCTCTTCCCGATTTTTCCGACAAGGAGAAGGCTCTCGACGAAAAGAAGGAACCGCTTGAAGTCGCCCTTGATAAGCGAGAGCTTCCCGAGTGGTTGCACGGACTGGATGCCCACAAGGAGCACATGACCATTCTTCAAGGACTGTCGGCCAAGATGAGTGAAAACGTTCATTGGTCCTTCTCGTCGGTCATGGGGTGCTTCAAATCAAACCGGAACACCCTCAGCGCCATCAAGCGCGCAACGATTGATTTCGAACTGGCCAAGCTCTTCCCTTCGCCTTTCGGGCATGTCGAGTTGTCCTTTGCGGGCGGCCGAACGGGCATTGTCGACGGTTACTCGGCACCCGCCCCGCAAACGCGCAACTATTGTTACGCAGATCCGGAAACTGCCCGAAGCGAACTGTTCAAGTCCGTCCTCAATCCGGAGGCAGTGAATTCGGACAACGACATGCTTTCGTTTTTGCAGAGCAAGGAGGGCCTTAAGACCGGTGTTGTGCGGGGTAATGAAAGAGACCGCCAAGAGAAGCACGTTCAGTCCATTGAATCGATTCGTGAACGGAACGAGAAACTGATCAAGATCTCCGGGTCATTGGCCAAGCACCTTCCCGAACTTTCTTCCGTGCATGCAAACGGCGGTCCGAACGCGAGCACCCCGGAAAAACAGGCAGCCATGACAGATGTTTTGATCGCTGCCTTGAAGGCCGACCTGACCAACGTGGTGACTTACACCATTGACGACCTGGGTACGCCCGTCACGGGGTTGCCCGGAAATGAAACCGACCGCGTCGGCATCCACCCCCTGGGGCATGACGAAGCCTTTGGAGGCGTGCCTGCCTGGAAGACGAGGGAGCAGATCCGTATCAGTCATGTGAACCAGATCAATACGATCATCGAAAAGCTTAAGCAGGTTCCCGAAGGCAAAGGGACGATGTTCGACAACACGATGATCATGTACTTCCCCGAGAATGGAGAAACCCACCACGGCATTGGCTCGGAGGCCCCTTTCCTCATTATGTCAGGATCCAACTGCAACCTTGATATGTCGGGTCGCTACGTTCGCCTGCCTTACCTCGGAAACGAGGGCCACAAGACCTTGGGCAACTTATACACCACCTTGCTCAACGCCCACGGCAATCCGATCAAGCACTATGGGGACTTGGATCTCGAAATGTCCCGCAAGAAGTTTGATCAGCTAGGCTCGATCAAGCAATTGATGGGCTAGGGGAGAGGCGATCTCCAATAACGCATCGAACGCGGACCATTGTTGTAAGAGCCAAAACGATGATTGGTCCACGTCTCCAAGCCCTTTGTTTGATTGCCTGTGCTATTTGGCCATACAGCGGTTTTCTGGTGGTCCAAGGGCAGGTTCCCGACCTGACCAATACAATCGATTTCGAAAGATCAGAGGTTTTTCACCTCGGGCCGACCGGGGCGAAGGGCTGGATCTATACGGCCGACAATTTCATGACCACGGATGCCCGTCAAATTCTCGTCACCGAGGTGGAGACAGGCTCGGCTGCGGAAGGTGCCCTCAATGTCGGTGACGTTATTCTCGGGATCGGCGAAGAATCTTTCACCAGTGATGCCCGCATGGCCTTGGGATGGGCCATCGACGAGGCCGAGCGCACGGAGAACAAAGGTATCCTGAAACTTCTTCGCTGGCGTCCGGTTAAGGACGCGGATCCCCGAAAGGGCGCGCAGGAGACAGTTGAGATGAAGCTCCGCGTAATTGGAAGTTATAGTGACACCGCACCTTGGAAATGCCCCAAGACCAAACTTATTTTAAAGAATGCCCTCAATGTGATCGTGGAGAGCAAGGACATTGGGCGTCTCGGGGCCACCGCCTTGGCTCTGCTGGCCACCGGGGAGAAGGAGCACCTCGCTTTGGTGCGGGAATACTTACACAACCAGAAGTGGGCCAGCCCCGAGCTCAAGATCAGTGTGGAGATCGGGGGCAAGCAATCTTGGAGCTCCGGTTTTCACAACCTCCTGCTGACCGAATACTTCCTGGTCTCGGGGGACGAGTACGTCCTTCCCGCGATTCGCGAATATGCCATCAAGACGGCCATGGGGCAAAGTGGCGGCGGTACTTGGGGTCATGGCTTCGCCTGGACCAGCCAAAACGGGGGCAAGTTGCATGGTGGCTTGCCCGGATACGGCGCCTTGAACCAGGCCGGACTGCCTTGTTACCTGTCCTTGTTGCTATCAAGGAAGTGTGGCGTCGAACATCCCGAGGTCGATGACGCCATCTCCCGTTCCAGTCGCTTCTTTCAACAATTCGTCGACAAGGGATCGATCGGCTACGGGTATCATCGGCCCAGCCTCGAAATCTACGCCAACGGGCGAAACGGTATGTCGGGTAACGGCAAGAACGGCCTTGCCGCGATCGCTTTCCGGGTAGAAGGGAACCGTCCTGCCAGTCGCTTTTTCTCCAAGCTGACCGCTTCGCTCTACAGTACCTGTGAGTATGGCCATTCCGGTAATTCCTACAGCTATTTCTGGGATCCATTGGGGGCCAATTGCGGTGGTCCGGAACTGGTGACCGCGTTTCTCAAGGAATTGCGTTGGTACTATGCCCTCACCCGCAAAGCCGACGGTAGCTTCGTGAACCAGCAACTGGGTGGTGTGTACGGTGGCAAGCTCTTGAGCCCGACCGCTGCACAGGTGCTGATCGCCACCTTGCCGCGCCGGGCCATCTACCTGACGGGCAAAGGCCAGGAGAAAAAGGAGTGGCTGAAGAAGAAAGAAGTCACTGATACGATCGACTCGGGCCGTTGGCGTCTGGCCGTGGCCGAGAACATGAGCGCTGACGATTTGCTGGCCCAGCTTGACAGTTGGTCTCCGATCGCACGCGAATGGATCGCCATCAAGCTTGCCAAAAAAGAAGGCGACTTTGTGCCGCGCCTGCTTCGGATGCTCGATGACAAAAGCCCCGAGGCCCGGGCTGGCGCCTGCGCCACCCTCGGCTACCTTGGAGAGCAAGCGACCGTCGCCGTACCTCGCTTGGCCAAGGTCTTGGCCGACGAGGAATCCATTGTCGGCATGTCGGCCGCCTATGCATTGGCCCGCATCGGAAAACCTGCCCGACAAGCCATTCCCGACCTGTTGCAGGCCGTGCTCGCGACGGAGGAACCGGAACAAATGAAGCCCCGTCAACAAGCCCTGGCCTATTCCTTCGGTTACGCCAGCGGCAGGTACGCCCCCCTCTACTTTGATGGCATCTTGCCTCAGGTGGCGAAGGATGGCAACCCGCTCGATGAGGTGGACCGCAAACTCCTCTATTCCGCCGTTACCCAAATGCTCAACGATTCTTCTGGTCGTACCCGGGGA
>CALBIN010000134.1 GCA_937893275.1 uncultured Opitutia bacterium
CTGTATGTCAAAGTCGCAGTAAGGAATATCTTTACTCCAATCGAAATCTGTCCAGATCACATCCCACCAATCTCTTAGCCATGGATTTATCTCGGTTGGCATGCAGCGACCTTCAAGAAGGAATCGGAAATCAAGATCCGACCAGTTTTGTCGAAAAGAACCTCTCACTTCGGAGTCCTTGAGTCTTCCATAAATGTCGTGAGCGAGAATGGATCCATCCGGATTGACTTTTCCTTGGATACTGTAACTTGCTGGAGGGGAGTTTTTTACGACTAGCTCTTTTGCCTTTATTATGAAATTAGAAACCGAGAAATTACCATCTTGAAGCCGTAGGGGTCCAAGCGTTGCCGTAATTGGGTTTGGAGTGAGAAGGATTTGTTTTTTTGCCCATTCTTTGATGGTCGCCGAGGTCAGGTCGTGAGGTTGGACTGAAATGGTCAGAACCCCTTCTGCATTTGTTTTCCAAGGTTGGGCTGTTCCTGTAAATATGATCTTGGATTCGTTTGTTCCCATTGCCGCGAAAAGGGCAAAGCTATCTTGTTCTGAGGGGGCGGCTTCGAGATGAACGGAGGGAAGTCTTCCCTCGAATTTGCCCGACAATGACAGTCCTTCCAACTTGGCATCAACTATAGGCAGTTTCGTAATTTCTTGAGAACTACATTTGAATCCATCTACTCGAGCTCTAACTTGTCTAATCCCGATTTTTTCATTACCACTGTCCAAGTATAGTTTGCTGACTGCGAGTAACAAGGAACCATCGATGTCCTTGTCTGCGTCCATTTCTGTATTCGTTGAGCAATGCACGGACTCTGCTTCGTAAGACCCCAGTTTGATTGCTCCGCTTTCCGCTAGAAGGCGGATGTTGCATTGATCTTCAACCGTGATATGCACCCCAATAATTGGTTGCTCGGCTTTCGCAAGAAGAGTTTTTGCTTTTTCGCTCCATTTTATCGCTTGCCAATACATTTCCGAAAAATCCTGTCGAAGAAGTATCGAGGTTTTTTTGCGTGGAACTCTTCTTTGTGGAAATGCCTTTTCAGTATTCCACAAACCGCGAAAATCAAGTCTTGAAGATAATGCCCGCCCTTCAAAAGCAAACCTTATGATTTCTTCGCGAAAATGTAGGGTTCCCGAAAAGTTCTCCAGCGCTGGGTTTCTCTCTTGATCCGCCGATAAGCACCAAGCGTCCTCTATGTTAGCATAAGTTGGTGCGAAATTTCCCATAAGCAAGGAACCTAGTTTGAAATGAGCGTCTAGCCTTCGAATAAAGCAGAGGGAGGGGAGATCTTTTCCAGCAGCTTTCAGTCTGGCGTTTCTAATGCCAATATTCCCCCCAAGAGTGAATGTTGCCTCCTCTACCTCGAGGACTAATCCCTCTGGCACAGTGGCGTTGTTCATTTCCTGAATCCAAAATGTGGGGACCGGAAAGCGAATATCCAAAAGCAAAATAAACAGAATCTGTAGTGCAAGGATTGCGAGAAGGAACTTCCCCGGCCAATTGCCCCATCTTTGATTTCTTTTCAAGTGCTACAGGAGTTTCTACATGCTTGTTTGGAGCGAGTAACCGAGAAGGATCATGGATTCGGATTTGAGTCGACAGGAAGTATTTTCGACAGAAGATCCATAAGACCAATAGGAATGAGAAATGAAAGGTTGGCGGATGGCGAACCTCCTCCCCAAGTCTGTCCTCCTATACGATTGGTGAACCTATAAACACGAGTTTCGTTTTCGTCGCCCTCGCCACCGGGTAAAGCTAGGTCGGATTGTAATTCGTAACGCCAAGGGATTGTTTGACCTCGTAGCCGGATACCATCTGACAAATACTCTTCCGTGATGATTTTTCGAGCACTGAAGTTTCTTAAAAAATATTCAAGATCCTTGGTCTGATTGGCATCGAGAGAGATCTCCGTCCTGTTGGCGTCGATGTCCATTAAGCGAATATCCTTTATGTCAACGGCTTGAGGAAGGCGTTCCAGTAGGCGTTTACGAAAGCGAAGAGGGGAGGGGGCCAAGAGAATCGGGATAGTCTCGTCAGTGGTAAAAACGAAGGGTGCGTCGTCTCGACGAGCATACCAACCTGACAATCCATCGGCATGGTGTCCGATGCGTAAAGCTACAGTTTCTCCCTCCACCGTCGTTAGCGTGACGGAATGATGGGGCTGGTCGAAACCATACCCCTTGAGGTCTTCTTCCGAAGGAGCGTCGCTGACAAAGGACAGTGCTTCCAGTGAGAGCAATTCATAGATGAAATTCTCGATTGTCTCGACGTCGCCTGGTCTTGTGGACACTTCTCCTTCACCATCTAGTAATATAACTTCCCAGCGACCGTCCTCTAGTTTATGTAGCGAAAGTCTTAGGTTTGAATCATGAATTTCAATGGTGCCGATAGTTTTAGAGTCTAAGGCAAGAAGTCGACGATTTCTGAGCCTTCCTTCCGCGTTAGCCAGAAGCGATACTAAGGACTCATTTACAATAAAGATGGCCGACTCTCCTTCGACTTGAGCAGGCCGCAAATTTGCACCGTTCCCATCATCAATAGGATCTCCGATGACTACCGATTTTCCACTCGAACTACCCTCTAAATGTATCCGGAAGGCTGGGGAATCCAACCGAGAGGAGAGGCTTTTTACCTCTGCTGGATCTGTCACGAAACGTATGGCTTTTGTCGAGATGAGCTGGTTTAAGAATAGTCGAACAGTATCTGTGTCTGCAGGGGCTTGTATGGGTGAGGTGATGTTCCATGCACCGGATGTTTCTCTCATGATTCGAGTTTTAACGAGGGTGTCTCCTCGTTTGATGCGAATTCCGAACGCTCGAACATCGTATACGGGGAAGTTCAGGAATTCACGCTCCATCCATTCGGCGACCGAAATGTTGGCGGTATCCCATAGAGATGTGTCGACCGCCCAAATTTCTATTTTTTCACTTTCATGAAAATCAGGCATTACATAGCGTTCTCGACCATCTCGAGTAGCGGAACCGAACGCGAGTGTGACTTTTCCTGACTTTGATTCCACCGTGATTGCAAGGGCGGATCGATCCAGTCCATAATCGGAAAGACTTTCTCCTTTCTCCTTTATTTCCTCAAGACTGAACAGTCTGCGAGCCTCGATATGCCGCAGTCTGCCAGTAAGTTTCGAAGTGGCAAATTCGTCTGCCTTCCATTTCATGGGCGTTAGGATATTCCAACCATCGTCTACCTTCGCGAGAGTAAGCGAAGTATTGACAGGAAATCCTCTTCCTATGGTTATCTTCTGGGGGTCTCCGAGTAGTTCAACCAATGCGATTGTAGGGTTAATTGGCGAGTTTTCGTCTTTGTTCGTCAATAGGTAAATCCCCAAAAAAGTAACCGCGTTTAACACTATTAATAGTAAAGTCGAACGCTTCATGATGCCAAGATGTCTTTGCGAAGCCAATAAACGAACAAGCCTAGCAAGGCAACTATACTGGGGACATAGGCTGTAGAATAAAGGAGCTCCCTAAACTGTTGTTCGTTCATTTTGATGCTATAATTTATTATCTCTTTCGGTGGTATGTCGAGCATTTCGCTTTCGTCTAGAAACCAATGAACTAGATTGCGAAGAAGGGTACGGTTTCCGGCATTTGATCTAAGGATGCGATTTACGAAGATTTGCGAACTTCCCATTACCGCTACTTTCCCACCTTTTATTTTAACCTCATGTCGTGGCCTAAGTTTTTTTTCAGACAAGCTGGCTACCGGAACGGGTCCGGTGATGTCCAGTAAATCGTCCCGAACGTCAGGAGGTTGTTGGGAGCGCCAGTCACTTCTCCCCCAAGAAGTCCGAGAGGAGTAGATTAATTCTGTCGCCTCGATTTGTTCGGGGGGGGCGTTTTCACGTTCAACTGGGCGACATTTACCGGTATAGACAGCTAATCCATGCCGGATAAGAGGCTCCACCACTGGGTGCTCCTCGCCCTGAGAATAAGTGCGGAGCGAGTAGTCGCCCGAGAAGATATCGAATTTTGAGAGATCGGGGTCGTGGACGAGCATGTCGTGGCAACGTAATCCCCATTCCTTTAGTAAGGGATGGAAACCAAAGGCAGGGGGTGAGTCTATGGACTGGTCGACGATGGGGTCGATCAACAACATTAGACTGCCTTTCCGTTCGGAAAGGAAAGTTCGAAGTCGGGCCACTTCCTGTGCTCGGAAAGGCACTTGCGGAGAAGTCACCACTACAAGAGCGGCATCCTCGGGAATACGAGCATTGGGGTCGGGTGCCAACGCAGCCACTTCTAGATTTCGGCTTTCTAAAAACTTTTGCATCTCGGAGAATCCATGATCACGGTTTGCATCACTTGGACTTCCTTCGCCGTGGCCCCTTGTGAAGTAGACTACGTTAGGTCCTTTGCGAGCACGAGTAACTCTCATTAAGGATCGAAGAATAACTTCTTCACCGCGAAACTTTGTGGGTTCGGGCACATTGCGGTTGCTCTCTGCCCACTCGTCGTAAAGTCCAGAGTCGAAAACAGCATCTCGAGCTTTTGACTCGCGAGAGCGAAAGGCTTCCTTCGGGTCAGATGTGTCTGTCGCCGGCTGATCGTCGAACCGAAATAATATTGCTTTTTCCGGGTTTTCTTCACCTTGAGTTGCGACGAGGATTAGATTGGGTTCCGCCAAGTTATACTTTTCGATCAAAGTCTTTTGCGCCTTGCGTGCGTTGACGTCTACTCGATGAATGCGAATCGGGAAGGAGGATGGTGCTCTTTCGAAGGCGTCCAGCAATAAATCCAAATCGAGTAATAGGCGTTGTATGATCTTCGGTTGGTTGTTCGATTCCCGGATCGTGATGATGATGTCTGCAGGTTTTTCGAGCTTGGTCAACCAAGCTAAGGTTTCTTGCGATAGGGTGTATCTGCCTCCCTTCGTAAGATCGATGTTCAGATCTACTCTCGATGCAAGTTGATTGAGCCCTAGAGCCAGACTAGTCAAAAGCATGACTATGGTCCATCGACGTAACCTACGACTGCGCTCAGCGTTGCAAAAGTCCATTTTCCTCAATCGTTTAAACGTGTCGTGGCAAGAATGGCGAAACCTAGAAAGAGACAGGTCGCCACAAGGTAGTGCAAAAGAGTTGCTATGTCGATGATTCCAACTACGAAATGCTCTAGCCTATCCAATCCCGTCGTTAACGATCCAAGAGAATCCCGTAAAACATTTGCCGCAGCGAGACCCATTGTATCGGTAGGCATTTCGCCATGGAAGTACGCCATCAGGGCCAAGTGAAGCGTTAGCAGAGTGAAGCTCAGCATACCTGCGACCATTTGGTTTCGGGTTACCGAACTGGCGAAAATACCAATTGCCGTGAATGCGGAACCCGCAGCTAACAGGTATATTCCACCGCCAATCAATTGAGCTGGTTCAAGGAGTCGGAGATTCATGGTTTCTTCCGGAAAAAGCCAAACTGCCAAGCACGGAAACCCTAAAGCGGAAACACACACGAGAATAAAGTAAATATACGATGCAAACCATTTCCCCACTACGACTGCGGTAACGGAAATTGGGGCAACCAACAAAGTTTCAAGGGTTCCCAATCGGCGTTCCTCGGCCAGACTTCGCATTGTGAGAAAGGGTATGAGTGCGGGGGAGCCGAAAATCAAGGCAACTACTAACGAAGCCAAAGGAGGCAACAGCCAATCGGTTCGGGCGAAGCTCTCAAGGAAAAATCTGAACCCTAATCCTAGGAGCGTTAGAAAGTAAAAGGCGGCAACGTATGTAGCGGGAGAGATGAAAAGTCCAAAAACTTCTCTACTAAGAATTACTGAGAAACCTTTCACTTTGGTCCTCCCTCCTCTTCTTCATCGGGTTGTAGAGTTGCGGAAACTTCCCTTACGTTTTCTCGAGATGAATCCGTTTGTTCCCAACTTCGTTTAGTGGCTTTTAGAAAAATCGATTCCAAGTCTGGGCGAGCCATTGTGAATTCACGGGTTTGCGTGACGCTTTGGGTCACGAGTGCCTTCAATATGCTCTCCGCGGAGGATTCGCCTTGCGGGGTACAAAAAGAAAAACGTTTTCGACCTGTAGGGTCTGTCGGGCTTTCATCGGTCAACTCGCATAATGGATCAATGTCTTTCGCTATTTTTTCGATGACTGAACGTTCACCGCCGGCCACAACTTCAAAAACCGTATTATCCAGATATTCCGCCTGCAGTTCCTGCAGAGTCCCTTCCGCCACTATGCGACCTCGGTTTAGAATCAACATCCGATCACAACTAGCTTCCACTTCCGAGAGCACATGACTGGATAGTAGAAAGGTCGTCTCTCCTCGCAACCTTTCCAAAAGCCTTCGAACAATACCTGTCTGCCGTGGATCGAGTCCAATTGTAGGTTCATCTAAAATCAACAATTTGGGCTCGTCCAAAAGCGCTTCGGCGATACCGACTCGTTGTCGATACCCTTTGGATAGGTTTCCAATGAGTCTTTCCGATGCTGAGCGACGAAGGTCGCATAGGTTTAACGTTGCTTCAAGCCTTTCGCGCAAACGTCCTCCCGACAATCCCTTCAAACGCCCGCGAAACTTAAGGTACTCGGAAACACGTAAGTCCTCGGGCAAGGGGTTG
>CALBIN010000135.1 GCA_937893275.1 uncultured Opitutia bacterium
ATAGAGACTTCCCTCGACTGCATTCTCAACGGGGGTAGAGGTAAACACGGGGGCATCGGGCTGTGCGGTGATGTTCACGTCCACGGTGATAAAGTCACTCATTAGTCCATCCGAAACCTGCACCACGAAAGAATCAGTTCCGCTATAGTTTCCTTCCGATACATAACCAAAGGTCGGTGGCGAATTTCCCGTACCTGAAACGGAGGCAAGACCATTAGTGGCATTCGAATCCAAGCTCCAAACAAGAATGTCACCAAAGGGGTCAGAAGCATTCAATTCAGGAACAGTCCAAGCACCGTCCTCATTCATGGAAACGGATAAATTCGTTCCTTGCGTAATAATAGGAGCCAGCATCGGATAAGTGAAAGCACCCCACCCCGGGTTTGTGAACAGTGTCGCCGCGCCGGCATCCGAACCATTACGATCGTCGCCCGGGCTACCGGCGAGGATCATGTCCCCGCTCATAGCAACGGTCGTCCCTTGTGTACCAAGCGAAACACCTTGAGTGCGACCCAGCATAGAGGTAAATGTCCAAGAAGTCGTATTTGCTTCGTTTCGATACAAGTAAGAGGCTCCGCCTGTTCCTACAATCCGAGAATCAACGAGGGCGTAATTCCCAGACAAAGCGACGGAAGAACCAAAACCTACGATCCCCTCGACAGGAGGTGCAAGCAGTGCTTCCTGTGTCCAATTCCCGTCAGCATCCCGCCTGAAGACGTAGGCGGCGCCGGAATCGGTTCCATTGCCGTCGGCTTTGATGGCACCAACGAGAGCAACCGAACCGAAAACCGCTACCGAAGTTCCGAATTCGTCTCCAGTCGTATGAACCGATGGCGACAACTTCTGCTCCTGAGACCAAGAACCGTTTACCTCATAGTTGAAGACATAAGCCGCTCCACTATCAAGACCATTCGCATCCGCCTTGTTGACGCCCACAACCGTAAGGTTTCCATCCAACGCTACGGAATAACCAAATTGATCCAAAACCGCGCCATCGGAGGCAGACAGCATCGCTTCTTGAGACCAATTCCCGTCCAAATCTCGACGAAAAACATAGGCGGAACCATTGCCTTCGTTGGGTTGAGTGGCCGTCACGACCAAGGCGTCGCCCGAAACCGCGACCGCCTTTCCGAACGCATCAATGGCGGTAACAGGAGTAGTTAAAAGAAGTTTCTGACTCTGCATCCACGAGCCATTGGCTTCTAGATTATACACGTAGACGCTGCCGTTGAAATCCCGGTCGTTCGGAGCTCCTGCAACTAAAAAGTCATTTCCAAGGGCTACGCTACCGCCGAACAAGCTAAACGTATTGAGATCGGTCGGAGTTACCTTGGTGGATTGAACAAAAGCTCCATTGGCGTCCCGATCAAAGACGTAGACTGCCCCCGTATCGTCACTTACCCCCGTGGCGCCGAGTATGGCACGATCACCCAACAAGGATACGGCTCCGCCAAAAGCATTGTCGGACAGAGGATCATTGGCGAATATGTCACTCGATTGATATTGCCTCACTTCGATTGGGGCGAAGATGTTGTTGGAATCATTCCCATCGTAGTAGTAAAGCAGCGGTGGGGTAACCGAGGTGGGTCTGAAGACAAGATACCCATCAACCCAACTAGCGCCATTGCCCCAAACTTCTCCACCTACGTAAGGTATTCCGGGAGAGGTTCCCAAAAATAGGGGACCGCCACTCGTCGAATTGACGTCGAAAACGTAAACGTTATCCGTAAATAACGTTAAACGAGGACTAGGAGAGGCGAGATGCGCCCCTCCCGTAACCAGAAAATCAAGAGAGGCATTCCTGTCTATCGTGTAGGTTACAGGGGCCGTCAGGGAATAAACCGCAGTCGTATCCTCTTCATTCCCTGTAACGGTAACCGTCACCGTCACTTCATCCGTGTCATTGCCATCTGCATTGCCATCGGCAACCCTAACCTGAAAGGCGTCGGTTCCGTTGAAGTCCAAATTCGGGGAATAGGAAAAAACCGAAGGGCTTGAACCCATTCCAGAAACGGTAAGCGTGCCATTGCCTTCGGAAGCATTGACGTAATACGCAGACCAAGTCAGCAAGTCACCTTCGGG
>CALBIN010000136.1 GCA_937893275.1 uncultured Opitutia bacterium
GGAGAAGGCATGGCGGGCGGCCCCGTAAGGCTAAACGAAAAGCCATGCTTAGCCCCGGCATCCCGAAGTCCCATCGATAACCTGCCCCCGAGCGTATCAAGCTTATCCACGATATTTCTTTCCCGAGCGAGATCGAGACACTTCATCGCAACCGCCATGGCCACCGCATCGTTCCAGCAGCTACCCGTTAGAAAAACGTCTCGAGCCCCTCGGCGAAGGTCCTCTCGTCCCACGCAGGCTGAAATGGCATAACCGTTACCCAACGCCTTGGAATAACACGCGATGTCCGGGGTGAAGCCAAAAAGACGGTGAGACCCGCCCTCATGCAAACGGAAACCTGCTCGCACGTCGTCGAGAATCAGGATAATTCCTTTATCTCTACACAACTTCTCCACGCCCGACCAGAACCCCTCCGCAGCCATTTCCGAAGGCCCGAAAGCGGCATGATGATAGGGAGTAAGCACAATCGCGGCAACATCGTCCTCATGCTCCTTGGCGAGATCACGCAATCCATCGAGATCGTTCCATTTGAATTCGCCAACGAACGCCCGGTCCTCCGGGATTCGTCCACCGAAACCGGGATCGCACCAAGCGTCTACACCATGGTAGGCGCCCTTCGCCTTCAAGACGAAGCGGCGTCCGGTATGCTCACGGGCCACACGTGTCGCCCAAGTCGTGACGTCGGAACCATTCTTGGCGAAAACAGCCCATTCCGCGAAGTCGATGCGCTCCACCATAGCCTCAGCCAGCTCCACCATTCGGGCCGTCGGCTGATTGAGGACGGCGCCGTCCCGTCGTTGACGCTCGGCCGCCTCCTCGACCTCGGAATCCCTATGCCCCAGGAGAATCGCGCCGTATCCACACATGAAGTCCAGCCAATCGTTGCCGTCCACGTCTCGAAAACGACAACCCTCGGCACTCTCGGCATAATGCGGGAAAACCTTCGGCAAGCCACCTGCGGGAGCGAGATGACCGTAAATACCACCCGGCACCACCTTCGTGGCTCGCAGGAAAAGTTCATCGGAACGCGTACGAGAAAGAGTCATCGAGCAAAAATTAGGTTTCGAGCGGCTATATCGGCCACGTACCCCACCGACTCGGCAAGCGGAATCCGCCCCGTCACCTCCACCTCACCGAGAGCCGGAGCAGCCAAAGAGTCCAATTTCCCGTCGACCGCCCGACAAGCCACCTCCAAGTCGCGAAAGCAGACGCGAGCGGCGGGAATCTCCGGAGGTTCTCCGCTCCCGGAACTATATTTGGCATCCGGCTCAATCCGAAACCACATGCTAAAATCCTCTCCTCTCACCGAAAACGAAACCGTGCCCGGGCTCTCCCTGCCAATCGCGTCGATGCACTTCGAGTCGAGACGGGCGTAAGCTTCCGCCGCCCCCAAGCCTCCACGAAGCCCCAAGGCCACCTTTGTCTTCACATTCTTGGAATCGGCAAATGCGGCAGCCAACGCCTTCAAAGTACGGATAGCTCGTAAGGTTTGTAACGGTCGTGCAAGCATGGGAACAATCCGCGGCATGGCGAAACCGTGAGTTAAAGCTCTCAACAATACCCAATAATCGGAAAAACAAAGTCCACCCGGCGTAAACCGCACCTCGCCACCATCCGAAAACTCCACCTTGAGGGACGTTCCCACGCCTCCCCTATTCACCCATTCATCGGAACAAGCCTCCAAGGCTCGGAAGGTGGCGGAAGCAACTGGAGTTTCCTTGAAATCGTTCATCGGGAAGCCACGATCTCACGTAGCTTCTCCAGAAAGCGCAAGGGCGTTTCATCACCGGAATAAGGCAAGGTCGCAGGCAGAGAAGAGGAACGAAGAAGGCGCGGGACGTCTGCAGCCTTCTTGGTTGAGGCAAGCCCGCCCGTTCGCTTTTGCCAAAAACTCAGGTTGTTTTGCTCTTGGGGCATTACCCCGCGCGAAACGTCGAAAAGCACCGGGGTCCCACAGGCAATGGCCTCGGCCGTGGTGCCCGCTCCGGGACGAGCGAAAAGCATAGTGGCCGAACGAAGGAGAGGCGCTATTTCGGCGGCCGGGATCGTGGGAAGCGGGCACAGAGGCACCTTGGGGTGCTCCCCCATAGTTTCGAGCCAGCGCATGGTTTTCTGGTTTTCCCCGCAAAGAGCCACAACCTGCGCCACTTCCCCTAGGGCTCGAGTGGCGATAGCCACTGGCAAGTGCCTATTCACCCCATTGGCTCCAGTCCCAAGAACCAGCAAAGGCAACTTCGGGTCCAAATTCCACTTCTTCCGCAAAAGATCGGCGTCGGCCTTGGCTTTCGGCTTTTCGAAAAAAGCCGGGCGTAGCAGCAAACCAGCCTCATATACCTTATTCTCGGGCATACCACGGGAAATCGCCGCCTCGCAAGTTTCGGCAAAAGGCCCCGCGAAAAGATCTGCCTCGGGGTTCACCCAATGACGACTGAACCCGGGACCATCCCCAAGCTCTCCGCAGTAAATGGCGAACACCGGAGGTTTCTCGGGCATCGCCTCCATCACAAGGTCGCGATAACCATGGTTCAAGTGCGCATGCATGCTCACCACTACGTCGGGGGCGCAATCCCGAACCACGGCCTTGAATCGCCTAGCTCCTAAAATAAAACCTGCCCTCCTGTGTAGGCAGGCAGCCTCCAGAAAAGGAAAATATGCCCGGTGCAACAGCGGAAAAGTCTTCTGGATCCAGTTGTACAGTCGGGTGCCGAAAAGGTACAGGCGGCTATCGTACTCCAGAGGCTTGTAAGTGCGAGTCGAGAGATTTTCCATACGAGCCCATTGGCCAAGGGCTCTGGCTCGCATATCGTGACCACCGCCAGTGGACGAGGTAAGGATGAGAATTTTCAAAACCTCAGTTTCGGGACAACCCGATGGCCTCGTCCATGATTTCAGGAAGACGTGAACAGAAATCGCTCCATACCTCGGCCAACGCAGGTTCCTTTACTTCCAACAGTTCCCGGGCTTCCGCTCCTTCGACGCTCAAAAAAGTGTAGTATTTAGTCCACACCGTCGGATCGAGCTCATCATCGGCAGGGAGGTTGTCCAAGAGAAACCTAACCGCCTTTAATCTCGCGAGATCCAAAACGGGACGTTCGTTCTCGTCGAAATCCAACTTGTCCTCATATTCGAGAAGTTCTCGAAAACCCAGCACGGTGCGTCCCAATCGACGATCGGGCGTAGTTTCCTCGCGGGCCCCGATCAAGGTCGTCAACACCTTCCCCAATGCGGGCGTAAAGTCATATA
>CALBIN010000137.1 GCA_937893275.1 uncultured Opitutia bacterium
GTAGTAGCCTTGTTTGCGCAAGAGAGCGGGGAACCCTTTCATCCGCTCAGGCATTGGGAATCCCGACCTCATTTGCTGGGTGCTGAGGGATGGAGGATAGCACCCCGTAATAAGGCAGGATCGCGAGGGCGAGCAGACAGGGGCGCTGGCGAAGGCCTTGGTATAGCGCACGCTCTGCTTGGCGAAGGCGTCGAGATGGGGCGTGATGGCGTCCTTGTCGCCGTAGCACCCGAGAGTGGGGCTCATGTCCTCGGCCGTGATCCAGAGAACGTTTGGCCGTTCCTCGGCCGAGATTACGATTGCCGATGCCAAGCCTATGGCGAGAAGAGTGAATGTATTTGATTTTTTCATGTGTGAGAATCGTTTATCATGCTGAGACTCTTTCACTCGTCCAGTAAACTTTTCCTAGATGGCGCTTCCTTTTGCGAAAGGTTGGATTGACTTGCCGTCTCGAAAAAAGGAATCTGCGAGGTTTCTCCTTCACCCGTTCAACCCGCATTATCCAATGAATCGTTTGTTTCGCTGTTTGCTTTTTGCCCTGACCATCGTGGGCTTTCATTTCACTGCCTCGGCCAAGGCCAAGCCCAATGTCCTGTGGATTTTCCTCGAGGACGTCAGCGGTTGGTTCGGGTGCTACGGGGACACCTTCATCAAGACGCCGCACATCGACGCCTTGGCCAAAAGCGGCATCAAATACGATCGCTTCTACACCACCGCGGGGGTGTGCTCGGCCATGCGCTCGGCCACCGTCACGGGAATGTACCAGACCTCCATCGGGGCCCACAACCACCGCAGTTGCCGTTCCAACTTTCGCGGCAAGGACATGGGGAAGTTCGACGAGAACATTCTTAGCATCAAGACCATTCCGGAGATCATGCGAGCTGCCGGTTACTGGACCTTCAACGAGGGAGGCAAGGATGACTACAACTTCTCCTTCGATTCGAAAAAGCTTTATAATTACCTGCCCAAGAAAAGAGGGTGGGGGCCAGCCGACCTCGTCGCCGGAAACTGCTGGAAGGGCAAGGGCAAGGATCAGCCGTTCTTCGGCCAAGTGCAACTGGGCGGAGGCAAACTGGGACGACGGGCGGACAAGGTGGTGGACCGTTCCAAGGTGCCGGTCCCCCCGTATTATCCAAACACCGCGCTCGTGCGGGAGGAAATCGGCCACCATTACGACTGCCTGCTCAAGACCGACGAACACGTCGGCCAAGTAATCGCGGCACTGAAGCGTGACGGGCACTATGAAAACACCTTGATCTTTCTCTTCAGCGACCACGGCTACAAATTGCATCGCCACAAACAGTACCTCTACGAAGGTGGCATTCACATGCCCCTGATCGTGGCTGGTTATGGCATCAAGGGTGGCCAAGTAACTCAAGAACTGGTCAGCAACATTGATGTTAGCGCCGCCACCGTGGCTGCATCAGGCACCCCCGTGCCGGATTACATGGAGGGCCGGGACTTTCTCTCACCCAATCACATGCCGCGTTCCTACGTCGTCTCCGCCCGCGACCGCTGTGATTACACGATCGAGCATATCCGGGCGGTAGTTACCCCCAAGTACAAGTACCTGCGCAACTACCTTACCGATCGCCCCTTCATGCAACCCAGTTACAAGGATCCGTGGCCCGTTTCCCAAGAGTTCCGTCGTCTCATGGCGGCTGGGAAGATGAACAAGGCGCAACTCGTCTTCTTCGGAGACAAGAAGGAATCGGAGGAACTGTACGACCTAGCCAAGGACCCCCATGAAATAAACAACTTGGCCAAGGACCCCAAGTACAAGAATGAATTGGCCAAGCACCGCAAGATCCTGGCCCAGTGGATCAAGAAAACCGGCGACAAGGGGGCAACGCCCGAGTCCGACATCGGGCTATTGAGCACCCTCAAGCGCTGGCGTGACAAGTGCGTCAACCCGGAGTACGACAAGGTCAGGCATTTGCTGCCCAAAATAGCAGTCATCCCCACCGAACAACCTGGGAAAAAGAAGCCTAAGAAGAAAAAGTAGAGGGATGCGAAATCATCGAAAGCCATATCTTTCCTGAATCCTTGAAAAAATGAAACTACTCCTACCTATTGCCTTTGTCCTATGTCTTTGCAGCCAGACCTTCGCTCAAGACGTCGGCCCCACGCCGATCCGGGTCACCGCCGGTCCTATTCTCGGGCGCCCAGCCCCCGATTCCATGACGATATGGGTCCGCACTGAGCGGCAAGGCGAGGTCGTGGTGTTCTACGGGACCGATGCCAACAAGCTCGATCAGACCGCCACCTTCGCAACACGGGGTCCGGAGCATGACTACACTGGCACACTAACTATCGGGAAGCTCTCTCCCGACACCCGCTATCACTACCGCATAGCTGACCACCAGTTAAGCGGATCCTTTCGCACCATGCCTCGGGCAAAGGATTTCAAGAACCCCCAAGGTAACCCCAAGGGATTGTTCAATTTTCGTTTTGAGTTCGCCTGCGGCAACAATCCCAAGGGTGGAGGCGACAGTGTGGGTCCAACCTTGCCTGTCTTCGATACCTTGAACACCAAGGTGCGTGATCAAGTGAATTTCGCTATCCTCAATGGGGATTGGCTTTACGAAACTCGTCGGGATTATCCCCCGCAGGAATGGCTTCACCAAGTTGGTCTCGGCGAAGCTCCACTCATTGTTCGCCATGCCCCAACCGTCGTCGGTGTTTGGCAAAACTACAAAGACCTGTTGCACCGCGGCCGCAACCTCGCGGAGTGGCACCGACATGTTCCTACATATTTTACCGCCGACGATCACGAATTAATCAATGATATCTACGGAGCTGCCGAGACCGGTTACGTAAACCGGCGAGCTGTTTTTCGGGACATCGCCACCCAGGCATGGTTCGACTATTTAGCTTGGGCCAATCCCACGGAGCATGATGCTCCGGCTCATTTTGGTTCCGCTCACTTTGAAAAAGGATCCGATGTATTGGAAGACCCTGATGCCGACTTCACGAGTCTTCCTCTGGCTGACATGGCCAACCTCCATGTGCACTGGGGCACGCCCACCGCGGGGGTTCCCGATTCCGAGCTGGACGCCCAGCCCGGCAACCCCAACTCCGCAGTCTACGAAATAGTGAAAGTCCTCGGACCTAACAAGCTGAAGGTGAAACCCGCGGCCAAGGCGACTGGTCGGGCTTCGTATTCCATCGGGCGTCGCTGCTACGGTAAGTTCACCGTTTCGAATTGCGATTTCTTCCTCCTTGATACCCGCACCCACCGTAACCTTCACAATGTCGATCATCCTGACAACCCGAAGGCCACCATGATCGGCAAAAAACAACTGAAGTGGCTCAAGGACGGCATACGCAAGAGCAAGTCCGACTTCATCTTCGTGGTATCCTCGGTCAACTTTATGGTTCCCCACGTCGGCAGCGGAGGAGGTGACGACAAGCAGGCCACGATCAAGAAGGACGATGCCTGGACCGTGTTCCTAAAGGAGCGCGAGGAACTGATTGAGTTCTGGGACGACCTCGACAAAGCGGTATTCGTGCTTACCGGCGACCTACACAACAGTTTTGCCATCAAAATAACGGACAACGTCTACGAATTCGCCAGTGGCCCGCACAATTCGATCAACCACGCCCCTATGAAGGACGAGGGCGGGCGCCCCTCCAACGGCAAGTTCAAGTACGGGCCACGCTCATGCGATATTAGGTGGTCAAGCTACGCCATGGCAGACATACCTCGAGCTAACCGCACCTTTCCTCACTACTGCGTGGTGCAGGTCAACAACGTCTTCAATAACCCGCTCGAGCGCGACGGCGAACGCTGGTTCGCCTTTCCTCACCCTCAAGTCATCTTTCAGTTCCACGACGCTTTAACCGGGGAGCTTCGCTACTCGGAGACCATTGTGCTGGGTTTGGACTAGGTGAGAGGGTCTTACGAAGAGGGCATGTTGGGTGCCGGAGGCGAATTCGCAACGTAGCGAAAGTAATAGGCTACGATGATTGGTCCCAATGCCAAGGTGGCTGAAGCATAGCCCCAGTGCCCGAATAGTTTAAGCCCTATGAAAAACGTTGCCAAGCCCGACAGGGCGTTCAGGCCAGCTAGCAACCATTGATTCCTTTGGTATTCATCGGTTGCCTTTTTCAGTGCCTTTTGGGTCATGACAGGACTCCCTTGGCCGGACTGGATTGCTTGAACAATTGATTCCGGGAGCTTCTTTATTTCTTCGTTGGGTTCAATCTCAACGAACTCTGCCGGAACTATGACGGCCCGAGGCGGTTCGTTTTTGCTGAAGGTTCTGCCTGCATAGGCGAATATCATCCAAAAGAAAGTCAGGAGAATAGATTGAGCTATCGTGGATCCGACGTTCATTAGAGAGCGTTCGGAATTTTAAACTATCTCTCTACTTCTGCAACGGTACGATGGGGGTGTCCCAACCAGCCATATCGCTCGGCTTGGTACCTGATTTTCGACGGCCCTTGCCTCTTGCCCAAGTACCATTGAATGGTCCCACGAATCCGACTTCTAGGTCTGGTTTGATGGAGTCTTCCAGACCCGTCGCCCATATGCATCCGTTTATCAAGAGTCGGCGATAACCGTCGCTCTCGATGTCGTTTGACGCTCCGTAGGTGCTGGTGAATACACGTCCCTTGGTTTTGCCGTCCTTGCCCATGTAGTGGCGTGTCCAGGCACCTGGCACGGGCTTGCGAGTCTCGTCGTCGGGAGAATCAGGTGACATTCCATTGAGCGGTTGGGCCATGGCTAGGGTGGTGTAGGGTTTCAAGGGGTTGGTGTTGTAACCACCGCACTGGGCCCACATGTTCTTCACTCCTAGTAGAATGGGATGCTTGGCTTGCTCGGGCACTATGTCCAAACGCGTGCTGGAGCGGTGGTTTCCGCCGTAATGCCCGGCCCATTTTTCGCCTAGCACTTGGCGACCGAAACCGTCCTTGTAGTCGGCTCCGCCGAAGCCGTTGTTGTATTTGGCATACGGGCTGTCCTTGGGAATCTTGTTGAACCCGTGGGTGGCGGTGCGCAGACCGACGATGGGGCCGGCCCTATCCAGATACTCCACGAAATGCTTCATTTGCTCGGCCGGCCAATTTTGGAAGCGAGTGAAAACCACCATGAGGTCCGCGTCGGTCAATTCCTCGATACCCGGCACATTGTTGGCTCCGGGTTGTATTTCACCCTTTGCGTTCACGCCAAACACGACGGAGCATTTGAAACCATGGTGCTTGGCCAAGATGCGAGCGAGGGCAGGCAAGGTCTCCTCGGAACGATATTCGTGGTCGCTCGCGATGAAGACCAGATGCTTGCCTTTGCCGAGGCCTTTTTCGCCCTCGTAAACGAGAGGGGCAGCGGCAAAAGCGCTCATTAAAGAGGTAATTGTAAATGTAAGGATTAGGATTGCTTTTAGCGTGCATGCCATTAACCCTAGGAAGTGAACTTCACTTAGCAAGGCTTAGGTCCCCCTTGAACGAAAATGATTTTGAAAAGCTTCTTGTGACTTGAGCTACCGTCAAGTTGTAGGCAGTTATTAGTTATTCAGCGCTTATTTTGAAAAATGTCTTCAACAGCTTACGGCGAAAGATGCCATGGTTCGTCATGTCCTTGGTCTGTGGGTTCCCTCTGTCCAGTCAGGAGAGGTTGCATAACCGAATTGATGATCTCGTTAGGTTGAAGGCTGGTGACGTCCCT
>CALBIN010000138.1 GCA_937893275.1 uncultured Opitutia bacterium
AAACTAGCGGTACTGGATCGAAAACTTCAGATTCAAAGAGGTTCTACAGACACGATTCAACGACGACTGCAAGATGTTGTCATTCAAATAGCTCTTCCGCAAGAGCAAGGTGACCCTCTTCACGCGATGGATTTTGCATATCCGGGCATACAAATAAGTCCTAACTTACCGGATGTTCACAACAAAGGGATGATGATTTTCGCCATTCTCTTTGTTCTGATCCCGATTGGTTTTGAATTTATTGATAATCGCATAAAATCTCCTTGGGATATAGAAGTTTTTCTTGGTCAGGACCTAATTGCCGGTATTCCGAAGATATCTGAAGTTAAAGAGAGCGATCGACCGCTTATTGTCGGAAACGAACTAGACGATGGTCTCACGGAAGCCTTTCGGAGCATGTATAGTCGTATACAAATGAACTCCAAGACGGATTACCCCAAAACCATTTTAATTACTAGTGCTATTCCAAGTGAAGGGAAGAGTTTGCTTGCCGCTAATTTGGCTTACAGTTGCGCCAATCACGGGCGTAAAACTATTCTGATTGATTTTGATTTACGACGACCTGGACTTCATAAATTTTGTGGAGTAAATAATGACCGAGGATTGCTTACGCTGATAAATGAGACAGTGGCAAACCCTAGCCCCACATATGACTTTTGGGATAGCGGAACACTAGTAGAAATCTATCCCAACCTCTTAATCTTGCCTTCTGGCGGAAAAACCCGCGCCGCCACGGAAATGCTAGAAAAGCCAGAGTTCGATAAGATGCTCTTTAGCCTCAAGCAAAACGCGGAAATCATCATTATCGACAGTCCTCCGATTGGACTTTTCCCTGATTCACTTGCCATGGCTCGTAAGGTGGATGAGGTGATTTTTGTAACTCGTTATGGCAAAGTGGCGCGTAAAGTGGCTAAAAATCTAATCGAGAGCTTGGAGGAAACGGGAGCAAATGTGTTAGGCGTTGTGCTCAATGATTTACCCGAAAAGAAGACACCAGGCTACTACTATTCGGGTTACTATGGCTATGGTTACTTCCGATACAAGTATTATAACAAGTACTACGGGAAGCAAGGTCCTGAGAAAGCTGACGGCAAAACAAGAAAGGTCAGTTAGGTTTATTTCAAACGAGACTCTGTCCTCGCTGTGACTGATATTCTGGCTGTAGATTTTGATTCGTGAGTTCAACTGACAAGCGCAAGACCGAAGTGGAGGAAGCACGGAGATGGTTTTCTTAAAATAGATCAGGCAACTAATTTAGGACTATCGCCTTTCTTTAGGTATTGGCGGATCAATCCAGTGGTGTTTTTGTTCAATCCGCGCTTCCAAGAAGAATCTGGATGAACTAGAAGAAGATCGGCACACCCAGAACCGAGCTCAATGTTTCATGTCGTCAGGACACTCCTTCGACTCAGTCTTGCGATACTCAATGGGATTCCTTTCAAGCTTGGATTGTCCCGTATCTCGATCGATGTGGATTATTTGCCTCATCCCATTTGGATAAGTATACGACGACTTACACCAGCCGTAAGCTGAAAGCAGAATCTAACTATTCGAAAGGACGATTTTACCGAGCGTTCCACCAGATTCCAGCAGGGCATGAGCATCGCCAACTCGTTCGAATGGGAATACCTCGGTGTGCAAATGGGGTCGCAGCTTGCCAGCTTCGACCAATTGCGTAGCTTGTCGCAAGATTGCTCCATGGTGTTCGCGTCCGATGTTGCGGACGAGCGGCAGGAGCATGAAGACGACGTGCAGGGTGAGTGCACGCACATGTACATGCGTGAGGTCATGGGTGGAGCGAGCTGCTATGGAGACGACGGTGCCACCGATCTTGGCGGCTTGGAAGGAATTGTCGAGTCGCGTTGTTCCCACGGTATCAAAGACGACGTCATAACCTGCGCCTCCCGTATGCTCGGAGACATATTCCTCGACCGATCGTTCCTTGTAGTTAATTCCTATGTCGGCACCAAGTTCCTTGCCGAGTGCGATCTTTTCCTCACTTGATGCAGTGACATGCACCTCTGCACCAGCAGCCTTGGCGAGTTGAAGCGCAACATGGCCAACGCCACCTGCGGCGGCATGAACAAGCACTCTTTGTCCTTGCGAGACCTTGGCTCTTTCCACCAGGGCGTTCCAAGCCGTTATGGTGACCAAGGGTAGGGCAGCGGCTTCTATCATTGAGAGGTTCTTAGGTTTCCTTGCCAAAAGGCGGGCATCGGCAAGGGCGTAGTCGGCCAAGACGCCTGACAGACCCTTGAAACCACCGACACAACCATAGACTTCGTCGCCTGGAGCAAATCCTTCCACATCCGCCGCTACTTCCGCAACTACCCCCGCCACGTCTCCATGCAAAATGCCTGGAAGATCCGGACCAATTGGAATGAGGCCTTGCCTGATCTTGAAGTCGACCGGGTTGACACTCGATGCGGCGACTTGGATCAAGACATGGCCTGGTTTTATTTTCGGCTTAGGTACTTCCTCGACGCGAAAAAGTTCGGGGCCGCCGTGCTTGGGCAGTATGATGGCTTTCATGCTTTAGGTTATTTAGAACCCTCTTGCCTGAGGGCAAGCCACGAAAGCGTATTCAGGCGAAGAGGTCGTGAACCACCCGACCGGCTACATCTGTCAGGCGAAAATTTCGCCCCGCATAGGGGTAAGTGAGCTTTTCGTGATCCAAGCCAAGCGCATGCAGGATAGTGGCATGCAGATCGTGCATATGGACCCGTTTGTCAACCGCTACACTGCCAATTTCATCGGTAGCCCCATAGGAAATGCCTGATTTAATACCACCACCGGCGAGGAAAACGGTGAATCCTCGTGGATTGTGGTCGCGACCATCCTTGCTTTGGGCAAAAGGCGTCCGACCAAATTCACCACCCCACCAGACGAGGGTGTCTTCAAGCAATCCTCTCGCCTTCAGGTCACGCAATAATCCCGCCACGGGTTTGTCAGTGGCCTTGGCGTGATCGGCATGCTTGGGCATGTTGCTGTGTTGGTCCCAGCGCGGGTTGCTGGATTCGTCTGAATAATTTACGCTAACGTAGCGAACGCCTCGTTCGACCATCCTGCGAGCGAGGAGGCATTGCTTGCCGAAATCGTCGGTTTTCTTTTCCCCTATGCCATAGATTTTCTTAGTCGCTTCGCTTTCCCTGGAAAGATCCGTTAATTCAGGAGCCTCCATTTGCATCCGCCATGCAAGTTCGTAGGTCTTGATGGTGGCATCCAAGCGATCATCCTCGGGAGCCCGACCTGCTTGCTCCGCATTGAGGCCTTGCAAAAAGTCAAAGCGTTGACGCCTTTGAGAGTCACTGAGCATGGCGTTGTCGACATTCCTGATCTTGACTGCGCTAGCGCTTCCAGCCCGACCGACGGCCGTGCCTTGGTGAATGGAGGGAAGAAAGGCATCCCCGTAGTTTCGTGGTCCGCCTTTTCCTGCGGAAGGGGAGATGGTTACGAAAGCGGGAAGGTTTTCGTTTTCTGTGCCAAGTCCGTAAGAAATCCAACTACCCATGGAAGGGCGCACCAAATTGGTGGCCCCAGTGTGAAGGAATAAGGTAGAAGGACCATGAGCCACGCCTTCCGTATGCATGGAATGAATAAATGCGAGGTCATCCACTTGACCGGCTATGTGGGGAAAAAGTGAGGAGACTTGTTTGCCGCTTTCACCGTATTGCTTGAAATCCCACAAGGGTTTCATCAGTTTCCTCTTGCTTTGTTTGCCAAAGGTTCCTGTCCGGACACCGACGAAATCGATGTCCTTACCATCCTTGGCAATCAGTTCCGGCTTGTAGTCGAAGGTATCGACGTGACTCGGTCCACCCGCCATGAAGATGAAGATTACGCGCTTAGCTCGTTGCGGGATGAGGGAGGCCTTGGCGGCTAAGGGATTGCCCGTGAGAGCTTGGGCGCCTTGCATGCCGGCCACGGCCAACGAACCGAAGCCGCATGCTGCGCTCTTGAGCATTTGGCGACGGGAAAACGATTGAGCTACGTGGTCCATGGCTTCTTGTTTTATTCAGTTCAGGTAGCGAAAGTCGAGGCAGGCAAAAAGTCCATGAAGGATGCCGCCCCAAGCATCTTGTTTGTCTGTGCTTCCACCATGCTTCTTTAAGTAAGCCAAGGCAAGGGACTTTTCCCCATCACTGGGAATTCTTCCAAGGGTGGTCTTGTAAGCGAAAACGAGTCTTTGCCGGTCATCCAGTCCCTTCATTTCGAGTATTTTGACTGCTGCGGCTTTTGCTTCGTTGAGCACAAATCCACTGTTCATCATGAAGAGTGCCTGTGTAGGAACTGTACTGGCATTTCGGTTGCCCGATACGAGCCCGGGGTTAGGATAATCGAAGACGTTGAACATTTCAGGAATCTTGTTCCGGTCGAGTTTTTCGAACATGGACCGCGTCTTGTCCATGCTTTCCCGGGAAAAGGAAATACGGCCGCTTGCCACCAACATGGCGTCCCTTATGGACTCGACCTCGAGACGACGACGATTTTGCCTTGAGAACAGATTGTTTTGTGGGTCTGCCTCGATCGCTCTCGGCACTCCCTTTGACGACATGCGGTAGGAGTTCGAAAGAACCACCTTGCGAATCAGTTTCTTAGTGGACCATCCGTTTTCAATAAAAGAGATAGCCAAATGGTCAAGAAGTTGGGGGTGAGTGGGACGACGGCCCATTTCCCCGAAATTATCCGGCGTGGCTACGATGCCCCTCCCGAAAAGATGACGCCAGACCCGGTTTGTATATACGCGGGACGTAAGAGGGTTGCGTGAGGACGCAACCCAATCGGCAAGCTCAAGGCGCCCGCTCGAACCTTTGGGTATCTCGGGCTTGTGAGACAAATCAGCCGGGGAGGCCACGGCCAGGAAGCCTCGCTTGACGTAAGGACCAAGGTTTCGAATCTCCCCCCTTCGATGAATACGCCAGTCCCCTGCTTCCTTGTGCTCGAGAACGGTCATGACCTTGGCCGCCCCTGGATGGGAGGTTTTTTTATGCTCCTTAAGCTTGTTTCTAAGATCGGAGACGACCTTTTCCGCTAGCTTCTTCTGGGCCTTGGCGAGCTCCTGCTTTTTTTTCAATTCTTCCTTAGCCTGCTCGGATTTCTCTTTCTTGGCAAGAACCGGAGGAGGCTTCTCGGTCTTGGACAACAAACGGATGGCGTCGGCAATCACGACCTGGCTGGTGTCTTCGGTCGTGATCTGGATGACGTCCCGGGTTCCCTTCTCGAATCGGAACGCGCCAAGCGAGACGAAGGCACCGAGAATGGGAGGTTGCTTGGTCTGGTCGACGTAAACTTTTTGCTCGCCGTCGGCATGCATGATGGTAATCGGTGTCTTCTTTGCCCGGTTGATACCGGGGGTATAGGAAAGCTGGATTTCATACTTACCCGGCTCGGGGATTCGGGCGGGAAAAGTAACTGACTTTCTCCCCTTGCCCTTGGAGTCATCGTGTATGTAACGCTTTCCGACATATCCCCTGGTATGGGTCGAGGACACCCATTTCCCGACCAGCTTGGCATCCACGTCGTCCACCACCACCCCTCCCAGTTTGCCGAGATCAAGGGACTTCTGTCCGGCTTTGGCAAAATCCGTATTTCCTCCCAGAGCCTTGAGCTTTGCTTCGGCTTTTTTCAATTCGCCCTCAAGCTTCTTTTGAGCAGCCGAGTGCTTCT
>CALBIN010000139.1 GCA_937893275.1 uncultured Opitutia bacterium
CCCGACCCCTCTCCACTCAAGTTTACATTGATGGACAAGGGGGCAAAAAAAGGATTGTCTTTGGTGAAACCACCATGCTCATCGCTAACGCTCATAGTAACTCTTTTTCAGTTAAAGGAAACAAACTAGATTTCGGAAAGATAACTTGGTAAAGCTAGACGGCGAGGCGAAAAACAGATGAAAAGAGTTTCCGTTTTCTGAATTAAAGACATCGTAGCCTTTATGTTATTTCCAAAAGCAGAACTCAGTTCTCAAGAGTGGCTTATTGCCATCGACGCATCATCCTTTGGTCCGGAAGAATGGGAAGAAGCTGCGTCCCATCTACTTGAAAAACTGAATTCGGGAAAACTACAAGCAACATTCCCCGAGATCAGGGAGTATTTGTCCTGCTGCGCTCAAGCCGCAATCGGGAGTTATCCGCTGCCACCTTTCACAGAACTAGTCACAGAGTTTTACGACCAATACGGATTGGACTCGGCTAAGCCCTTGGATGACTAACCTACGCGGTCAATATGAGCCGCAGCAACGTGGACGTACTTTTCCGCCCAAGACTTAAGCGAGGTTTGCTCCTTGTCGCCAAGCGATCTCTTCACTTTGGCGGGAACACCGGCAACCAAGCTACCTGGCGGGACCTGCATACCTTGGGGCACGAGTGAACCGGCAGCCACTATGGAACGAGCCCCGATCACTGCTCCGTCAAGAATCGTCGAGTTCATGCCGATCAGGCACTCATCTTCCACCACGCAGGCGTGAACGACTGCGGCGTGACCGACAGTAACGTAGTCGCCGATAATGACCGGAAAATCGTCGGCAAGATGAATAACGGTCCCATCCTGAATATTTGTGGCTTCTCCAATTTGTATGAAGTTGATGTCTCCACGAAGCACGCAACCATACCACACACTGCTTCGAGCCCCCAAGCGAACATCACCAATGACTGTAGCGCTAGCAGCAATAAAAGTATTTTCTCCCAATTGCGGTTCCTTGGACAGGAAAAGGTCGAGTCGTTCCTGAATCGTCATCTGACTAAAAGAGAATCCGATTCGCCTTTAATTTGGGACCAGTGCCACAAGTGATGCTTGCGAGTGGCTGGTTGGGGAATTTGAGTTTCGAGTTCATAGCTCTTCCAAAGTGATCGTCAAAGGCCATGAACTCGGGACTTCAACTCGGACCGAGCTATATCCAGGTTTGGAAACGTCAACCCAATGGGTTCCCTGAATATTGGATGGTACTCGCGCCTCTCCCCTAGCATCTGTTTTCGCCGGACCAACGTCGATGGAAAGTGACACCGAGTAAATGAGAACTTCGGGTATGGGGTTGCCCAGCACATCCTTCACAACAACTTTTGGTGAAGCACACCCTACAAGGAAAAGTAAAAAAGCAATGGCGAGCAGACGAACGAAATGACGCACTACATTCCTTCTCTTTTCAAACTGTCGCAAATAATCGACAGTCCATTAAGCGTTACCTACTGACAAGCTTCGCACTCTTCGCCATTGAGCATTGCTTCAATGCTGCAGGCTTTGGCTTCCGCGTCGGTGTACGACTTCTTTGCCGTAGGTTCATCTGACACAGTATTGGTTTTGGGGTCATTCTGCTTTAGATCAACAGTCGCCTTCTCGATGTTGGAAGCACTGAGCGTGCGCAAGTAATAGGTAGTTTTCAGACCCTGTCGCCAAGCAGCACGGTACATATGTGAGAGAGTCTTCATTTCGGGTGACCCGAGAAAGAGATTCACGGACTGAGACTGATCTATCCACTTTTGGCGACGACCCGCTGCTGCAATTACATATTCGTATGGGACATCAAACGCAGTCAAATATTTCTGCTTAAGATCTTCAGGAATAGATTCTATATCCTTAACCTCTCCATCGAAGTACTTGAGATGGTCGCTCATCTCCTTCCCCCATAAGCCTTTAGCCTTAAGGTCACGAACGAGATACTGATTGAGAACCATGAAATCGCCCGACAAGTTGCTCTTGACGAACAGGTTTTTGTAAGTGGGTTCGATACATGGTGATGACCCCATGATGTTGGAAATTGTCGCAGTCGGAGCGATGGCAATAACATTGCTGTTTCGCATGCCGTTTTTGCTGATCTTTTCTCGCACCGGATCCCAGTCCATTCTACCACCTTTGGGAACCTCAATATCCTGTCCTCGTTCCTTTTCGAGCAAAGATACTGAATCTTGAGGCAAGATGCCACGATCCCATTTAGATCCCTTGAAACTCGGATAAGAACCTCGTTCAGCGGCCAGATCACTGGAAGCCTCATAAGTGTAGTAGGCAATAGCCTCCATGAATTCGTCGTTGAACTCAACAGCTTGATCAGATGCAAAAGCTATATTTTTGGCATATAGAGCGTTTTGTAAGCCCATGACACCCAACCCAATGGGACGGTGACGATTATTCGAAGTCTTCGCCGCATCAGTTGGGTAAAAATTCACATCGATCACATTATCGAGCGCCCGCACGGCTATTTGTATGGTCTCTCGCATCTTTTTGTGATCGAGGGAACCGTTGGGTTTGAGGTGAGAATCCAGAACAATCGAACCAAGGTTGCACACGGCGGTTTCATCGTGACCAGTGTTGAGAGTTATTTCCGTGCAAAGATTAGAACTGTGTATCACGCCAACGTGATCCTGAGGACTGCGAATATTACACGTGTCCTTGAAAGTGATCCATGGATGCCCCGTCTCGAAAAGCACCTTGAGCATTTGCTTCCAAAGATCGATCGCCGGAATCTGCTCGCTCCAGATTTCACCACTTTCAGCCTTTGCTTCATACTCGATGTACTTTTCATCAAACTTCCGCCCGTAAATCTCGTGAAGATCCGGCACCTCGTTGCTTCGAAACAGAGTCCACTTTTCTCGGGACTCCATCCGCTTCATGAACAGATCGGGAATCCAATTGGCAGTGTTCATGTCGTGAGTACGACGACGATCATCCCCAGTATTCCGACGAAGTTCGAGAAACTCCAAGATGTCGTTGTGCCATGTTTCAAGATAGGCGCACCCCGAACCCTTGCGCTTGCCGCCTTGGTTTACCGCACAGAGTTGATCGTTGTGCAATTTGAGAAAGGGAATGACACCCTGGCTATCCCCATTCGTGCCTTGAATGTAGCTGCCTGTACCGCGAACAGATGTCCAACTGCCACCCAAGCCCCCGGCCCATTTTGAAAGAAATGCGTTTTCCGCAATCCCTCGATACATTATAGACTCAATCGTGTCGTCTACCTTGTAGAGATAGCAGGAAGAGAGCTGCGAATGCAGGGTCCCAGAGTTAAAAAGGGTCGGTGTAGACGAGCAGAAACGACGACTTTTGTACAAGTTGTATAGATCGATGGCTTTTTGCTCAGCATTTTCTTCCTCGTGAGCAAAAATACCCATGGCCACGCGCATCCAGAAGAACTGAGGACTCTCCAAGCGACGAGGAGTGGCAGATGTCTTGTCGACAATTAGGTAACGATCGTAAAGGGTTTGGATGCCAAGATAATCAAAATCCAAGTCGGCAGAAGGATCTAAAGCATTTGCAATTTTTTTCAGATCGTAATTGCAGAGCTTTGGATCCAAGCGTTCTATTTTAACACCTCTCTCAAGGTACTTCTTGAATGCTCGCTGATGAAACGTCTTCAGTTGTTCATGGGTGTTGTCCGCCACATTCCAACCCAAGACTTCCTCGTAAACATAGCTCAGGAGGATTCGCGCGGCAAACTTGGCAAAATCCGCATCTCGCTCAATGAGAACCTTTGAGTTGAGAATAATGGTGGTCTTAAGATCGCCCTCCTCGATTTCCGAGAAAACGGAACGACGCAGTTCTTCCTCAATCTGGTCGGGAGTCAGACAAAGAGTTAGCCCAATGGAAGCAAATTCGATTCGTTTCTTCAGATCGACGCCATCCCAGAAAAAAGTGCTGCCGTCGGCCCTTTGGACCACGATCATGG
>CALBIN010000140.1 GCA_937893275.1 uncultured Opitutia bacterium
GAGACGAGCAACGGTGGATGTGGATATTTCGATGCCGCACCTTGAAGGAATGGAGTATAGCACGATTGGCTTTTCGGTGATTTCGGCGATGGCGCCGAAATGAGCGAGGAGGCCTTCTTGGCTCGGCTTGTTGTAATAGGGAGCCACTATGAGGAAGGCGTCCGCCCCGGCTTCGTCTGCAGCTGTAGTGAGGTGTAGCGCCTCGGCGGTTGAGTTGGCTCCCGTACCCGCAATGACGGGCGTTCGGCCAGCCGAGGCTTTGACGGTTGCCTCCACGACCCGTAGGTGTTCCTCAGGAGTCAGGGTAGGAGATTCCCCCGTGGTGCCGCAGGGCACCAGTCCGTTTATGCCGGAAGTGATTTGCCGTTCGACATGACGCTCGAGATCGGCAAAGTTCACTTTCCCATCCAACATCGGCGTGATGAGAGCAGTGTGTGTTCCCTTAAGTCGATTCTTGTCCATTCTTAATAAATCTGAAAAATAGTTTTTTTTAATACCCGCAATTGACTTGCTCTTTTCGGCAGGAATTTTTGCGTGGTCAACTCTTTTTATGGTGGACGTCAAAAGGATTCGAAATTTCTGCATCATCGCTCATGTCGATCACGGCAAGACAACTTTGTCCGATCGGCTGCTCGAAAGCACCCAGACGGTGGTGAAAAGAGAGATGAAGGAACAGCTGCTCGATTCCATGGATTTGGAGCGTGAAAGGGGGATTACGATAAAGAGTCATCCCGTGTCCATGACCTACCTGGATGCCAAGGGAGATGAATATCTCTTTAATCTCATCGACACACCTGGTCACGTTGATTTCTCCTACGAGGTTTCACGCAGCCTTGCGGCCTGTGAAGGGGCCTTGCTTTTAGTCGATGCCTCACAGGGAGTGGAAGCTCAGACCTTGGCCAACGCCCAATTGGCCGATACCCAAGGTCTGAAAGTCATCCCCGTCATCAACAAGGTGGATTTGCCGAGCGCCGACGTGAATCGCGTTTCTCGGCAAATTGAAGAAGTCTTAGCTATTCCTGCGGAGGATGCCTTGCTCGCCAGTGGGAAAAGCGGATTGGGAGTCGAGGAAATATTGGAAGCCGTGGTCCAGCGCTTACCTCCACCTCGCTGGACGGAAAGCAAGAAGAGTAGGGCGCTTGTGTTCGATAGCCAGTACGATTCCTATAAGGGAGTGATATGCTATGTTCGCGTATTTTCGGGCAGCATCTCTCGACATTCCTCCATTGTTCTCATGAGCGACGGAAGGAAAACGGAGGTAAAGGAAATCGGACGTTTTTGTCCACAGCCCGTCCCGACTGAACAGTTGGCGGAAGGGGAGGTGGGTTACATCGTAACCGGCATCCGCGACGTTGCCGACATCAAGATCGGCGACACCATCACTTCCGCTCAAGACCCTGCCTCCGAAATGCTGCCGGGTTACAAGGAGGTTCGGCCCATGGTGTTCAGTGGTCTTTATCCACTCGATACCAACGACTACGAAAAACTGAAAAAAAGTGTTGGTAAGTTACGCCTGAACGATGCCGCCTTTACTTACCAATCGGAAACTTCTGCAGCTCTGGGTTTTGGTTTTCGGTGGGTTTCTTGGTCTCCTTCACATGGAAATCATCCAAGAACGTTTGCGGCGAGAATACGATCTAGACTTGATCTCGACCTATCCCAGCGTCGTGTACAAAGTTTGCCTCACTGACGGGACATTCAAAGAAATAGATAATCCTCTCGAGCTTCCTGGGATTACCGAGATCGATCATATTGAGGAACCTACGATTCTGGCTCGGATTATGGCTCCAAACGACAGTATCGGGGACATGCTTGCTCTCGTGAGCGAAAAACGTGGTATCTGCAACAATACGGAAACTATTGACGAAACCCGCGTCATGCTAACTTGTTCCTTGCCCTTGAACGAAATTCTGGTCGACTTTAACGACCGCCTGAAGAGCATCACCCACGGTTACGGTTCCATGGACTACGACATGGCGGAATACCAGACTGCGAGCCTGCAGCGCATGGAGATCATGGTGAACGCCGAAACCGTGGACGCTTTTTCAACAATCGTTCACGTAGAAAAAGCCGAAGCTCGTGGGCGCGTACTTTGCGAGAAACTAAAGGAAATACTACCCAGGCAGATGTTCAAGGTGGCCCTACAGGCCGCGGTGGGTGGAAAAATCATTGCCAGAGAAACCATCTCGGCTATGCGCAAGGATGTTACCGCAAAATGCTATGGCGGAGATATATCGCGTAAGAAAAAACTACTTGATAAGCAAAAAAAGGGGAAAAAGCGCATGAAGCAAATCGGCAGCGTCAGTATCCCTCAGGAAGCCTTCGTGCAAATTCTAAAAAGCGGAAGCTGAAGTACTTCCGAAAATACCACTTTGATATGACAACACCTTCTAACCAAGAAAACAAACCCGTGACCCGATCGATGCGGAAGGGGGCCAAGGAAATCCTGAGATTGGCCCAGAAAGCCCTTTTTTACAGACGGGATCTCTTGCCCGACGAAGATGTTGAGAAGTTCGACATGCGACTGGTCGGTCTCGACAAAGCGATTCGTGAAAAGACCGTCACGACTGCGGAATTGGAAGAAAAAGCAAAAGACGTCGACGAGATATTGGACAAATGTGGAGGAGACTATTACCACAAGAAAAGTTGGGTGGAAAACGTAGAGATGCTGCTCGTTGCTGCCATCGTGGTCATCGGAATCCGTAGTTTTTTCATTCAGCCGTTCATTATTCCCACAAACTCCATGTATCCCACCTACAACGGGATGCAACCGCACCTGTAC
>CALBIN010000141.1 GCA_937893275.1 uncultured Opitutia bacterium
GTCAATCAGGTTCATGGTCTGGTCGAGTACGGAATCGTTCACGAGAACGGCAAGACCCACGAATCCCTCTTTCGTACGAAAGTTCGGCCCATTCATCTGAACTTCGTACTTCTGTTGTCCAAGTTGAAGCCCGCTAAGGGATTTATCGAAAATCTTTGGGCGGAAAAGCCGAAACCGATGGACCTGAGAGCTCACACGATCGCGATTGAGGTTTCCTGGGACTTCAATGGTTCGAAGGGCATCGTCTCCCTCGGGTCGCTCGCTCTTAATGAAAAGGATGACCAACCGATTGGCCCAAATTCATTCGTCTTTACCGGATCCAAGTTCCTTGGCGGTGATTTTCAAGCTGAGTCGACCGGTTCGATTCTTGCCGTTTATGCCGACGATACGTCGATGATCAACAGTGCCGATTACGACAGTAACAACGACGACGTATGGTACGCCAACAAAAAGGCCCTGCCTTCCTTGGAGACTCCCGTAATGATTACTTTGAAATTACCGAATAACGATCCGAAACCCAAACCTTTGCCATGACCATGAAGCCAATTTGTTTTTTCTCCCTCTGCCTAGGATTTTTTCTTTCTGCCTTTTACGGTTATGGCGCACCCAAAGCCGAAGAGACGGTTGAAGACAGAAACAACCTTTCTCTCCGCAACGAGGTGGGGCGAGCCATCGAGAGGGGTGTGAAATGGCTCGCGACTGAACAAAACGCCACCTCCGGTCTTTGGGGTGACGAAGAGTATCCCGCCATTACTGGACTTTCTCTGCGTGCCATACTTGGGGATCCTGCCCGCAAAAATGGAGACAAATATTCTGCCGTCCTAGACAAAGGTTACTCTTTTATCCTTTCCAAAACCCAGAGCGATGGAGGTATTTACGGCAAGGGCCTCGCCTCCTACAATACTTCCATTTGCCTAATGGCACTGTTGCAGCGCAAGAAACCCGAGTACAAGCCGGTTATTCTCAAAGCCCGCAACTTTCTCATTAACCAACAGCATGATTTCGACTCTCGCGGAGAAAACGACAATGTTTTCGACGGGGGGATTGGTTATGGTGCCAGATGGGCCCACTCCGATCTCTCCAATACTCACCTCGCAATGGAAGCACTCTTCTATACCAAGAAAATGATCGAAACCGAGGAGGGCGACAAGCTCGATCTGGATTGGAAAGCAGCCATTGCCTTTGTCGAGAAATGTCAGAATCTGCCCGGGAACAACAAGGAGAAGTGGGTTAGCGAAGATCCTGCGGACCGTGGGGGGTTCGTATACTTTCCCGGAAGCAGTATGGCGGGCGAGCGAAAGCTGGCCGACGGCAAGGTTGCTTTGCGTTCCTACGGAAGTATGAGTTACGCTGGCATGCTGAGTTTCATTTATGCTGAAATGGATCCTAAGGATGCCCGCGTAAAAGCCGTTAGGGATTGGCTCGCCCAAAACTACAGCGTGAAGGAGAATCCGGGTCTTGGCCCTCAGGGCATGTTCTATTACTTTCACACCATGGCAAAAGCTCTTTCTCTTTCCGGCTCTGAAAAGATCAAGGCTAAGGATGGTTCCCTCCATGATTGGCGGCATGAACTTGCCCGGAAACTTTTCGACCTGCAGAACCCCAAAGGTTACTGGCTTAATGAAAATGGACGATGGTGGGAGCGCGACCCTGTGCTCGTTACCTCTTACGCCTTGCTCACTCTTGAACGTATTTACTACAGTCTGTAGCTTTTTGCTTCTTTCTTTGCTTCGATCCGGGCGTTTGTCCTTTCGAGCATCGTTGTGCGTCCTGCTGTTGCTGTTCCCGGTTTTTGCTAAAAGTACTTCCGGAAAGTCGGTAACCGTTCCAAGCAAACCTGGGGATTCTCCAAGCTTTGCCAAGGTCGGCTCCGGTTTGGTTTTTGCAGATCTTCGTGAAGGAGATTCCCGTGATGTCGTATTGAAAAAACTGAAAGCAGCGAAATTTCGGGAAATTCATGAAGAAAAGGAAAAGCGCCTGATCCGTTGCGTGGCCAAATTGAATGGCTTTCGCTACGAACTTGCCTGCAAGCTTAGCGAGGACCGTAAGCTTGTGCTCTGTCTCCTCGAGGGAAGCAAAGGTTGGCAGTTTTCTTTTTACGATGAAACCCTTGAACCACAATGGAGTAATCTTCGTGAAATTTTGTCGGCGTTTTACGGCCCGAAGCGTTCTTCTCGACCACTTCCGCCACTTGACAAGGTGCCCATGGGAGATCCCGGCGGATACGTTACCGATACTTGGGAACTTTCAGACCGCATCGTGCTGCTTACCGTACAGGCATTTCAAGTTAAGGATTGCTGCACCAAGCGGATGGTGGACTACTCCGGTTGCACTTTGCTCATTCAGCCTAAGTAGGGGAAGTTGACTTCGAATGCGCTTCCCCCGTGCTTCGCGAGAGCTTTCTTTTCTCGTAGTTGAAAAATCCTCGACAATGGGCATCCTGCTTATTTCCTTCAAAAGTAACACATGGGTATATTTTCTAAATTTCGAGCCGGATTCCGGCAAGGTAGTCAAGCCATCCGCGGTGCTTTCGATCTTCTTTCCGGTCGAGGTAAACTAGACGAAGGCACCCTTCTTGAGCTTGAGGAGGCCCTTTATGGAAGCGATTTCGGTGTGGAAACAACGGAGGAAATTCTCGATGGCATTCGCGAAGCTCATCGCAAGGACAAGGAACTCCGTGGTAAAGACGCCGTTGTTTTAGCGAGAACGATCCTCACTCGAGTCTTGGATGGGGCCGAAAGTGGTTTCGCGCCAAGTGAATCGCTCGAAGACAAACCCGAGGTCGTCTGCTTGATTGGCGTAAACGGTTCCGGCAAAACTACGACCTGCGCCAAGCTCGGGCACCTCTGGACAAATGCCGGGAATTCCGTCCTTCTTGGAGCCTGTGACACTTTTCGAGCAGCCGCAACCGAGCAATTGAAAAGTTGGTCGACCCGTTTGAGCCTTGAAATCGTGTCCGGGCATCACGGTTCCGATGCTGCTGCAGTTGCTTTTGACGCTTATGCGGCGGCAGAATCTCGGGGTCACGATCTTTTGCTTTTGGATACTGCCGGACGGTTGCACGTCAAAGAGGGGCTCATGGAGGAGCTCTACAAGATGCGACGAGTGCTCCAAAAAAAGAATCCTGCCGCTCCTCACCATTCTTGGTTGGTTGTTGATGGGTCTACGGGTGTGAATGCCGTCGAGCAGGCACGCGTCTTTCACGAGAAATTCGGCCTGTCCGGACTGGTTGTGACCAAGCTCGACGGGACCTCCAAGGGTGGAGCGATCGTAGGCATTTATCGGGAGTTGAAACTCCCCATTCACTTTGTAGGACTTGGAGAAGCTCCTGACGACCTGCAGCCTTTTTCGGTCGATCACTATGTGGATTCCATTCTTCCTTTGGAGGTCGAAACAGTCGAGGATTAGAGTTTCTGCCTGCCTCCGGTTCATGTTTGTCATTTCCGTTTTTTTTCGCATGCTTCGGTGGAGTAGATGGTTATGCAAGAAAAGGTGGTCCAACCATTGCGCGTTGGGTTGGGTGGACGTTCTTACGAAATTTTCGTTGGGCGTAACCTTTCTGGTGACATCCGGCGTATGGTTGAATCCCTGCGCGAAAGTGACCGACAGGTCGTGGTGTTGGCGGACGAGCAACTGGCAACTCTTCAACCGACTTTTCTTACCGATGCGTTTGGTGATTGGCCAAGGCTTGAGCTGCCCTCAGGGGAAACCACGAAGTCTCTAGAAAAGCTTGGGTTTGTCTTGGATTTCCTTGCCGATTCAAAACTGGATCGTTCCGCTTGCGTCTTCGTAGTTGGGGGAGGGGTTACCGGAGACCTTGGTGGTTTTGCCGCAGCTTCCTTCCTTCGCGGAATCGACTTCATTCAAGTTCCGACCACCTTGCTGGCAATGGTCGATAGTTCCGTGGGAGGGAAAACGGGGATCAACCTCTCGGCGGGCAAGAACCTCGTGGGTGCTTTTCATCAACCTCGAGCGGTTTTTGCCGATGTCGATCTGCTTGCCTCTTTGCCAACTCGGGAATTTGCGGCGGGCATGGCGGAAGTGATCAAGTACGGACTCCTCGGCGATCGAGAGTTGTATGAGCGTCTACTTAAGTCGGAGGCATTTACTGCGACTAGTCCTGAGATTGGGGATATCATTAAGCGTTGCTGTCAAAGCAAAGCCCGAATTGTTGAAGGAGACGAGCGGGAAACCGATTCCGGGGTTGGTGGCCGAGCTCTGCTTAATCTTGGGCACACATTTGCTCACGCCATAGAGGCTGTCGCCGGTTATGGGGAATATTTACATGGCGAAGCAGTGGCAATCGGGATGGTTTGCGCCCTTCGTCTTTCAGAAAAACTGGAATTTTTGGAACTCGGGAATGGTCCCGATTTGGAGGCTTTGCTTGGTCGCCAAGGTTTGCCCACGGTTTTGCGTGCTCCTTTGGCGTTGAAACCGTTACTGAATGCGATGCACTCGGACAAAAAGGTCAAGGGTGGTATGCTTCGCTTTGTTGTGATGGATGCCGTTGGCGTGTCCCGGGTGGCGGAAGACGTTCCACTTTCCCTTGTGGAGGACACTTGGCGAACGATTGGCGCCTCATAGGGAATTGACGATGGCGTGCTTCGAGGAAGAGGTGGTTCGAGCTTATTTCGAGGTGAACGGTTTTCTCGTTCGCTCGGCCGGGCATCCTTCCGAGGTGGGCAAGAAAAGGGCCGGTGCCTTGCCCACTCTGGCTGTCTTGAATCCTGAGGTGACGGAAAACGCCACCAACTTTAGTTTTCGCCTCTTTACCACCGACATTGGGAGGATTCGTGCCGCTATCGTTTCCATTCTGAGTTGGGATTCAATCGGTTTTTCGGCAAACTTACTTTCGAGCGATGCCGGTTTGCTGAAATTCATAAAGGCGGAGGTTACAACCAAGCGCTTGAAATCTGGTTTTTTTCCCCCAGTCAATTTGCCCGAGGCTCGTATGGGCAATTGTTTGCGACTGCTCGTGTTGCCTGCCTTGCCCCACGCGGAAGAAAAGATAAGAGAAGCTTTGGAAGTTTTGCGAGAAGCCGGGGTACAAGGAGTCTACACTTTTCGCGTTATGTTGGAAAACTTATTGGGTCGAGTGAAACCCAATAGCGACTACTCGAAGTCGGAGTCGTTGCAAGCCCTTCGTATCATCAAGGCCTACGGTCTTGCGAAGGAACCGCAACTTGAGATGTTCGGTGATTAATGGGATGACTGCCTCTATTCACGAAACCGCCATACTGGGAGCAGGGGCGAAACTGGGCTCTAATGTCAGGATAGGCCCTTACGCGATTGTGGAGGACGAGGTTGAATTGGGCTCCGATTGTTTTGTGGAGGCCCATGCAATCGTGAAAAATGGAACGGTGCTTGGGGATGGGTGTCGGGTAGGGCATTTTGCGGTGGTGGGCGGTGAACCTCAATATCTCGCGTTCGATCCGTCGACATCCTCGGGAGTCAAGGTGGGCAAGGGTACTCGTATTGGGGAGGGAGTCACCATTCACCGATCCATTCGTGAAAAAGAGGTTACGTGCGTTGGCGATAATGTTTTTCTCATGGGGTATTCGCATGTGGCCCATGATTGCTTGGTGGGAGATCAAGTCGTGGTTGCCAATGGGGCATTGCTGGGCGGGCACGTCGAATTGGGGAAATACTGCTTTGTCGGTGGAGGTGCAGCTTTTCACCAGTTCGTCAGGGTAGGGGACGGGGCTATGGTTGGTGGCATGGCCGAGGTTTCGGCTGATGTCCCGCCATTCGTTACCGTTGCTCGCCGGAATCTCGCCTGCGGTCTGAATCTCGTGGGTTTGCGCCGTCGAGAATTTTCCCAAGAAGTGATTGGAGACCTCAAGGAATGCTACCGAGCAGTCTATTTTCATGAAGGAAACCCGCAGAGTCGCGCGGAGGAGACATTGGCGTCGGGCGAACTTCCCTCCACCTCGCAAGGGCGAGAATTCTTGGAGTTTTTTCTATCCGGTGAGCGAGGCTTTGTTCGAAACCGAAAGAAGCAAGTTCCCGAAGATGACTCTTGAGCTTAGGCTCATCGCACATTATTTTGAAGTCTCTTTAGATGAGCGTAACGCTAAATATGGATACTCAACCCGATCTTGTTCGCAAAGGCGACGAACGACTAGTTCGCCTTACCGGATCCGCTGGCAGCAAGCTGCATAAACTTATTGATCGTGAACAAACAGGTGATTTTTTACGTATCCGAATTACAGGTGGCGGATGCAATGGCCTTTCTTACAACATGAAATTCGTCCCATTGGGCAAGAAAGGGGATATTCTCGTTGAAAGTGCAGGCGTTGGGGTCCTTGTTGATTCCAAGACCGCGCTTTACTTGCGGGGCACGACGCTTGAATTTTCCGACAAATTAGTCGGTGGAGGTTTCAAGTTCCAAAACCCAAACGCCAAGGCCAGTTGTAGTTGTGGCGAAAGCTTCAACCTATAATTTTCTTTTCTAAAAAAATCCTCGTTAAAAAGCTTGCCTCAGCTCACTTAGAGAGCAATCCTTTAGCTTTTCGTAGATAATATCTCTTCCAATTTTATGGTCTTTTTTCAACCCCTTATCAGCCGCCGCCTGTCGGCGTGAATCAACTACATGGGCAAAAAGCCTAGCGGCAAAGGTAAACGCCGGTTTCAACATAACCGGAATTTCATACGAAAAAACCAGCGCATCCGTGTACCTGAAGTTCGTGTAATCGGACCCAAGGGGGAAATGCTTGGCGTGATGGCTCCCGAAGAAGCTTTGGTTATTGCGAAGAAACATCGACTCGATCTTGTCGAGGTGGCACCAACCGCTCGTCCACCCGTGTGCCGTATTCTGGAGTTCGGCAAATATAAGTACGATTTAAGCAAGAACAAGAAGAACAAGGAAAATAGCGGTGGGAAACGCGTCAAGGAAGCGAAATTCCGACCTCGTATCGATACGCACGACTACGAAACCAAACTCCGACGGTCCGAGAAATTTTTACATCAAGGTTTCAAGCTCAAGCTCACAATGATGATGCGTGGGCGCGAAATGGAGCACATGGATATAGGCTTCGGTCGTCTGAGACAGGCTGTAATTGACTTGTCGGGGGTCGGTCGCGCGGACGACGAACCGAAGCGCGCGGGTCGATTCATCATGGTGAACCTTTCGCCTCTTCCCAAGAACCAACACGTCCTCAAATATAATTCCGTAGCCGAAGCGGCCGTGGAAGTTCCCGATGAGCAAGACGATGAGGAAGAAATCGACGAGGAGGGTGGCGAGGAAATCGAGGAGCACGATGACGAAGTAGAATCCGAAGAACTGGTCGAAGAAGATGATTCGGGAACCGAGACATCTGCAACGTCGAAAGGGAATTCGGATTCGGAAGATTGAATCTTCCTTCATTCGCCACTGCGGAACCTGAATCTGCAGATGGAATTGAAGCATTTGTTTTTTGTTGCCGCAGGCGGTGCTTTGGGGTCCGTATTGCGGACATGGTTGTGGCATGTTCTGCGTGGAGGATTCCCATGGTCTACGATTGCGGTTAACGTGGCGGGATCATTTCTCATAGGCGTTTTGTTTCATACTTTGGGGAATGACGAAAATAATTTGAACCTGCGCTTCTTTTTAATTGCGGGATTGTGTGGAGGTTTCACTACTTTTTCCACTTTCAGTCTAG
>CALBIN010000142.1 GCA_937893275.1 uncultured Opitutia bacterium
AGCGTAGAGCGATACGCCCGAAAACCGGGACGCGACCACCCCGCCCATTCCCGTCTCCTTTTTGTCATTGCGAGGAGCGTAGCGACGCGGCAATCCAGCAGAACCATCCGGCACTCTCCGCATCGACTAGGGCATGCTACCCCATGATCCCGACTGGATTACCACGCCCTAAATGGTTTCGCATGTAAACAATCTGCCGACTCAAACCAAATTCTTTTCCAGCGAGGCCCACGCGTTCGCTGTCTCAAAAGGTTGAAAAAAGTGATTTAAACTGGCTTTTAAACAAAAAAGGTTGCGAGTCTCGGGCTTGTTCCTCGATATGGAATGAGTTACGAAAATGGAGGGAAAAACGCATAGGTTGTCTGCATGGAACCGGCCCGCCCCAGAGGCGGTGGCGGATTGGCTCTGCGAGGGTTGGGAGGGCAAGGGCCCGCTCGACCTCGGGGACCTTCTGGTTCTGGGCCAGACGAAGGGCGCCGGGCGCCGGTTGAAGCTGGCCTTGGCTCGCCGGGCAGCTGAACGCGGGCAGGGGATGTTGCCGCCTCGTTTCGTGACTCCGGCTTTTCTGTTTCGACCTATTACGGGAAAGGTTCCCGTAGCTTCGGACTTGGCTTGCCTGCTGCATTGGTCGGAGGTTTTGGCGGGGATAGACACTGACGAATATTTGGCCTTGTTCCCGAAGGCTCCCGACAATCCCGATGCGGCTTGGGGGCGTGCCGTGGGGAAGGCTTTGCACGGGTTGCGCAAGTCGCTTTCCGAGGGTGATTTTGATTGCGGTTCGGTGGCGAGCGGAGGTCTCGCCCGACAGTGGGGAGAGGACGCCCGCTGGCAGGATTTGGCGAGGCTCGAACGGCGTTACCGAGAATCCCTGAACGCCGCGGGCCTGCGCGATCCTCTCGATGCCAACCGAGAGGCGGCCAACAGTCCCGAGCTGCCGCCCGAGGTGAAGAGAGTGCTGTTGCCCGGTGTGCCCGGTTTTCCCGAGCTGGGGAGAATTGCCTTGGAGAAGGTGGTCGCCATGGGGGTGCCGGTGGAGGTGCTTTCCTTCGGGCCCGAGGGCGAGGCGCCGGAAGATCTTTTCGATGAGTGGGGGAGACCCTTGCGATCGGCTTGGGAGAAACGTCCCGGACCCGTGACGGACGACCGGTTGCACCTTCTGCGGGACGAGCGCGCCCAAGCCAAGGCGGTGATGCAGGTCTTGGAGCCTTACGGGAACGAGCTCGGTGGGCAGGTGTCTCTGGGTGTCGTGGATGCGGAGTCCAAGCCCTACCTGCAACGGGCGGCCAAGGAGAGCGAGCTTCCTTTTGCGTTGTCCGACCCCGAGGGGGATTCGGCAACCGGTTCGCCCTTTTACGCCCTGCTTGCGGCCTTGGCCGGGTTGGTGGGGGATTCCGCCTTTCGGCAGGCTGTCATAGTGCTGCGGTTTCCCGATACGCGCAGCTGGTTGGAACGCGAGGGCGTGGGGATGGATGCCCGAGAGTTGCTTTCTGGCTTGGATGAGCTTGGCAGCAAGCGAATACCAGTCACCTTGGCGGATGCGGTGAATCTGGCGCGGGACGAGTTGCGCGAGGTTTTGCGAAGGCTTTCCGAGTTGGCGGAAAAGTTGAAGGGCCCGAGCTTTGCAGAAACGCTGCGAGACTTTTTGCTTGGGGCCACGGCAGGGCGCGAGTTCAGCGAAGACAACCCGGCGGATGCCTCCTATGTTTCCTTGTCGAAGCCGTTTATGGAAGGCTTGGAGGTGCTGGAGTCCTTGGGCGAACGGACGGGCGAGGAGACTTTTCCCCTCCTTCTGGACTTGTTGCGAGGGGAGCGGATTTCCCGCGATGCGGAACCCAATTCCTTGCCTATGCAGGGCTGGCTCGAGTTGCCTTGGGAAGATGCTCCTCGATTGATTCTGGTCGGATTCAACGAGGGTTGCGTACCCGAGGCCGTGCCTGGCGACACCTTTCTGCCCGAGAACTTGCGAAGAGAACTGGGACTGTGGACGAGCGACGTGCGTTTCGCCCGCGACGCCTACTTGCTACAGTGGATCGTGGCCTCGAGGGAGGGTGGGGGACGAGTGGATTTCATGCTCGGCAAATGGCGATCCGGTGGCGACCCGTTGAAACCTTCGCGCTTGCTTTTTCTTTGCGACGAAACCGACGAGAACGCCTTGCCCGCTCGGGTGCAAAAACTATTCGCCGAACCCGCCAACGAGGAGGAAAACCCGGCTTGGCGCTTCTCTTGGAGGCTGGACCCGGGCCCCGTGGTGCGTCCCGAAAAGATTTCGGTGACGGCATTTTCGAGTTTTCTGGATTGTCCGTATCGTTTTCATCTCAAGCGGTTTCTGGAGATGGACTCGCTCGATCCTCTCAAGAGCGAGGGCGACAGTATGGATTTCGGTTCTCTGGTGCACAACGCGCTGGAAGTTTTTGGACGCGACGAGGAGGTGAGGCAATCCGACGACGCCGGTCTAATCCGCAGTTTTCTCAAGGACGCCTTGGACAAGGTATTCGCGAAAAGCTACGGGGCCAATCCCGGCTTGCCCCTGTTGCAGCAGAAGGAATCCGCATGGCTTCGGCTTTCGCAGGCGGCCGATGAGCAGGCCAAGGAACGCCGGGCGGGTTGGATTCCCGTTCGAGCGGAGGATCTGTTTCGCAAGGAACTGGACGGCATTTTCGTGGGTGGCAAGGTGGACCGGGTGGACATGCATGAAACCGATGGTTCCATTCGCGTGCTGGACTACAAGACTTCTTCGAACCCGCCTGCCGAGGCTCATTGGGGCTCCCCGGGTCGCGAACCCGAGCAGTTTCCCGAGTACGCTAGGTTCATGGGAGTGAACAAGAGTGGGAAAGCTCTGGAGAAGCGCTGGATCGGCCTGCAACTGCCCCTGTACCGGTGGTGGGCGGAGGACGAGGCCGACCTTGGACTCGCGGACAAGGAGGTGGCGGTGGGGTATTTCAATTTGTCTTCCGACGCCGTCGGCGTAACGGTTTGGGAGGAACTTGACGACGAGTTGATGGCGAGCGCCATGGCCTGCGCCAAGGGCGTGATAGCGGACCTGCAGTCGGGGCTTTCCTGCTCGCCCCGAAGAAGAGTCACATACGATGATTTCAAGGATCTTTTCTTCCACGATTCGACCTTGGCCACGATTCCGCTCGGAGAAAAAGAAGGGGAGGGAGCTGTATGAGTGGTCGGGGACCCAGACGTGAGCTGATCACGGCATCGGCGGGCAGCGGAAAAACCTTTCAATTGACGGATCGTTATCTCGGTTTGCTGCTGGCGGGGGAGAAACCCGAAAGTATTGTGGCCCTCACTTTCTCCCGTAAGGCGGCGGGCGAGTTTTTCGACGCGATTCTCCAAAAACTGGCGGAAGCCGCATCCGACGACAAGGCCCGAGACCTGTTGAACACGCGACTAAAAGTGAGCGTGTCGGCCGATGATTATCGCATGAAGCTGGCGGAGTTGCTCACGGTCATGCACAAGTTGACCCTCGGTACGCTGGATTCCTTCTTTCACAGGATCCTGTCTCGTTTCCCGCTGGAACATGGTTTGGGCGGAGATTTTTCCATCCTCGACGAGAGCTCCTTGCAAATGGAATTGGGGCGGGCCTTGGAAATGCTTTTTCGGGAGGGACGAGAGTCGGGCCCTCTTCGCGATGGTCTGGGTTCTGCTTTTAGACAGGCTCGCGAAGGTTCGGACGATCGCAAGTTCGCCGATTGGATGGTGCAGGTAGCCAAGCACTTTAGGATTCTCCGCAACCTTTGCCAAGAGGAGGAGCGCTGGGGTCGCCCGGGCGCGATATGGCCCCGAGGGGCGCCTTGGCTGGATTTGGATGAGGGGTACGATCCCGCCGAGGACCTTGCCGCCTGTCGCGATATGATTCCGGGCAACGCCTTTTCCGACCCCCCCTTCAAGGAAGGTGATTTTGATAAGTGGCTTGCCGTTTTTGATGCGCTGGAAAAATGGAGTCCTGCTGTTGGGTTCAAGGGTGCTTCCGCACTCCTCAAGCGAGTGTTCAAGGGCTTGGGGCCTTGGAGACCGGGTGGGGGTTGCGAGATCAAGCACGGCAGAACTGATTTCGCCTTGTCGGAAAATTTTTGCGAACCGCTTTCGCGAGTCGTCCAATCCATTCTCAGACGAGAGTTCGAGCGGCGCATGCTTCGCACGCAAGGGGCTTTTAGGGCTCTTTCCGAGGCCGACTCGGTCTTCGAGAAACAGGTGCGTTCTCGAGGTGGGTTGACCTTCGCCGACTTGCCGCTGTTGCTAGGTCGAAGCGACGATCCACTTGCGAAAATGGAGGTCGAGTTTCGCTTGGACGGCGAATACCGACACTGGTTGCTGGATGAGTTTCAGGATACCTCGCCCGCACAGTGGAGAGTGTTGCGAAACTTGGTAGAGGAAGCCATCAACGACCCCGAGGACGGTCGGGCCTTTTTCTGCGTGGGCGACGTAAAGCAAGCGATCTATGGCTGGCGCGGTGGCGACTCGCGTCTTTTCGAGGTCCTGAAGGAACGCTACGGTTCTCGACTTGAGAACAGTGGCTTGAACGAGTCATGGCGATCAGGTCCCGACGTATTGGACACGGTAAACGACGTTTTCGGCAAGCTGTCCTCAACGACTCTTTCCTGTCCTCGTTGGGAAGGCGTTTGGGATTCTCACAAGCCTTCCGAATTGACGGAGAACTTGCAAGGTCATGTGGCTTGGTGGACGTCGAACGAAGATGACGAGCGCAAGCAGGCTTTGGTTTCGCTGATACGGGAAATTGATCCCGTCGCCCGAGGTCTATCCTGCGCCGTGCTGACTCAGCGTCGAAGTACGGCTCGGGAACTGGTGGACCTTCTCCGTCTGGAACTGCCCGAGGTGCCGGTGGAGAACGAGGTCGGGGCCAACCCGGGTTCGGATAATCCGTTTTCCGTCGCTTTGCTGTCCTTGTTGCGGGCAGCGGCTCATCCCGAGGATGGGTTTTCACGAGGCCATTTGCGGATGACACCTTTTGGTCGACTACTCGCGACCAGTGGTGATCCCGATGAATTGAATTCCGCCTTGATGGGGGTTCTGCGACAGGTGTGCGTCGAAGGATTTGCAACCGTATTGAAGGAGTGGGGGGGGCGAGCCTTGAAGGAGGTCGAGGAAACCGCTCGGGCATTTTGCTCGTTGCGTTTACGTCATTTTGAGGATCTTGCCCGGCGTTTCGATGAGACGGGTTCGCGAGACGTCGATGCCTTCATTGAGTTTGCCAAGGGTAGCGAATCCTCGGGTGGCGCTTCCGAGAAAAGTGTTCGCGTGATGACTATACACAAGTCCAAGGGCTTGACTTTCGATATGGTCATTCTTCCCGAGTTGGACGGAAACGCTCTCGATGCTTTGCGTCGAGGTCCTCAAGGATCCCCTCTGGATCTATACGTCAAGAATTCGGCAGACGGAGAGGGAGTTGAGTGGACGCTTGATTGGCCCAATTCACTTTTCTCAGGAGCCGACTCGACGTTGGCCGGAATAATAGCTTCCGATCGAGGCGAAGCCGTTTTTGAAAACCTCTGCAAACTTTACGTTGGGATGACGCGTCCTCGACAGGGCCTTTACTTGTTTTCGAAGTGCCCGGCGGTGAAGAAAAATCCGCCCGTCAACTATGTCGAGTTGTTAAACCAGACCCTTTCTTCCGTTTCCGAAGAGGACCGTGAAAACGTTGAGTCCATACTCCCCCTGTCGGCAGGCGAGATGGAGGTTCGCCACTCGAGAGGTTCACCCGGATGGTTTGCCGAACATAGTCCGCATAGTTCCGAACCTTCAGATGCCCTTTCGTCTCTCCTGGATGTTGATGATTCGCTTTCCACCGTCACTTTATTAGTATCCCTGACAAGTCCGTCGAAGCACGATAAAGCAAAAGCAATTCTCGGTGAATCTCTTTTCGGAAAGGAGCGAGACAGAGCCACGGACCTTGGAACTGAAGTCCATGAGCTCTTTGAGGAAATCGAGTGGTTGGAAGATGATGCTGCCGTTCAAGCGTTTTTACTAAAAATTAAGGAGAAAGCGTCGGCAATTGCCTTTGAGCATGTTCGCAAAGTATTGGAAAACGAGGATACCCGTGCTCTCTTCGCCAAACCCGAGGGGGCAAGCGTGGTTTGGCGTGAGCAAACTTTTAGCCTCCTGTTGGAGGGCGAACTAGTAAACGGTACCTTCGATCGAGTGGTTCTCAAGCAAGATGCTTCTGGTCGATGGTTGTCTGCCGAAATCATCGACTACAAGACCGATAGGGACATCAAGAACGATGCTGATTTCGAGGTGGGCGCAGAGCGACATCGTAAACAGCTCGAGTTTTACAGGAAGGCTCTTTCATCCCTAACGGGTTTACCTGCGGAAAAAATCTCCTTGGGACTCATTTATAGCACGATCCCATCGTCGGTTTACCTCTAGAATTTTCCCTTTTCAGAGGGAGTCCAAGTTCTTTTTTGCACATGAATTTAGATCTTGAATTATTATAATCGACTTTGTTCTCTCGCTTTTGAATTTTCATTCATGGGAAAATGATTTCTTTCGTAAGTTATTCCAAAACAGCAGGTAACGGAAGTTGTGAAAAAATGAAAGATTCAAACAGACTCGGCTAATATAGTAGTGACTATTTGATCCTATAGTATTTCCAACTCAATTTAGTTGTCGCCCAGCTTTTTTCTTTTTCGTTTCCCGTGCATTGATCTAGGATTACTGTTTTATTGATTAAAATGAACATTGAAGAATTCTTTAACCGAATTCTTTAACCGTGCTGTGGCTTCAGCTCGCGAAGAGATACTTCGTCGTGAGCAGGAAGAAAGACTCGCGCTGTGCCTGCCAACAAGCTTCATGCAAGTTTTCGCCCTTTTCTTCAAGCTGTCAGAAGAATTGAATCAAAGTTCGAAGGCTCCGTAAGCTGTAGAATATGTGATTCGCGCCTTGGCCGAGTACGCAGCTCAAATTGAAATCGAGGCTAAGCTTCGTCGTGAAGCGTCGGAGAACTAAAGCTTCGCGATTTTAGCGGGGTGCTGCTCTGTTTTGTTTTATTGAAGCAATTTTCCTCAAAAGTGAGTCTTTACTTCTTCACAAGGCTCTTGCCAAGATAGAGTCGGTTCGGTTTCATGTTTTAGACAGAGCTGAAAATAGTAAGTAAATCGGAGGAGAGCATCCATGAAATTGTTGCATCGTGAAGAGGTGGAAGAAGCAGGCTATGAAATGCCGTTCGAGGGGTTGTGCGCAAATATCGACGAATTCAACTTGGAGGCTCTCAAGTTCGCGGGTGAATGGGTACTTGCCGATGACGAAACCCTTGTTGCCGATGGGCAACAGCAGAACTTTCTTTACCTTGTTATTTCTGGTGAAGTCGGCATTTACAAGAGAAACGACCAAGGGCAAAGCCAGTTTATAGCTTCTCTTGGGCAGGGTGAAGCCTTTGGTGAAATGGCTTTTCTTAGTGGTGGTGTTGCTTCCGCCGATGTTCAGGCATCGGGTGAAGGTATTCTGTGGCGCATCGATCACGAGCGCATGCTTGAGTTCATTGGACAAGGAGGTCCCGCGGGTGGCCAGCTCTGCTTGAACATAGCGAGCATTCTATCGAGTCGTCTTGTCGAGGGTAACCGAAAGGTCGTCGACATGGGCAAGGAGCTGCAAGCTTCCTTGCATCAATTGAAGCAGGCTTCCCAGACCGGTTCGACGAAAGATCAGGCTCTTCGGCAAATGCAGGGCAAGGTTAAGGGTATGCAGGATGCCTTCAAGGGGCAGTCGGTCAAGAAATCTTCCTTTGGTTGGCCTGCTATTGCGGCCTCGATCGTAGCGGTTTTGAGCCTTGCGGGCTTGACTGTTTCTCTCGTTACAGGTGGGGGCGGGGAAATTGCCGTAGGCGACTCGAAGCTTCAGGAGAAAGTTGATGAGCTTACCGAAAACGAAGAATTCTACCAAGGTCTGAAGGCTCGTCTGGAGTCTCAGAATGAAACCTTGAAGTCCGAGAAAGCGAAACTTTCGAAAGAGAGAGAGGATCTTCTGACCCAAGTTTCCGAGTCGATGGGAAAGGATGCGGAGCTTAACCAACTAAAGAGTCAACTTGCAGATGTCGAGCGGCGGTTGGCATCGGCTTCCCAGTCAACGGGGGCTAGTTCCCCGACTGTTGTCGCCTCCACCCCCACACCTTCCGTTCGCCCTGCGCCAACACAAGCCGATTCACCCAGTGACGATGGCAAGGCGGTTGCTTGGGCATTGAAGAATTCGACTTTAGTTTTCCCCTTGCATATCCAGGGAAGAAAATTGGTCACCTTGCAGGACCGTACGCAACAAGTGAAGATTCCTGTTCCATCAGGGAGTGCTCTCAAGGCACTTCGTTTTCACCCCAGTGCACCAGCAGTTCTTATTGTTTCGCAACCTACAAGCGATAAGTTTCTCGCAAGCGTTTCAATTGCCGATACCAATTTCGCGGAAGCTGTGCGACCCCGATACTCTGCCCATGAGCGAAAGGTGTCCGGCGAAGCTAATCCCTTGCTCTCGAAGCCTGCCACTCCATCCTTTCGCCCCAAACCTAGTTCGGTGGCAGGAGTGCCGTCTGCACCAAATCGAGGTGTTCTGGTAAAGACATCGTCTCCTGAGACGCCCGTAGTCGCCGGCAAATTGACTCCCGGCATTACGACCGGTCGGCCATTGCAACCGCAAAAGCCTGCCAACATCCTTGATTCGGTTGCATCAAAACCAGCGACCCGAACCGATCCTCGCAAACCTAAGTCAAAGGCTGAAAACGATCACGGAAATGCTTGCGTCTGTAAGGACTGCCGAGGGAAAAAGGCTGGCAAGAGCAGTCTCTTTGGCGACTTTTGAAGGAAAGGTTTGTGCCCACGGGTAAGTCTCAGCCTAGGCCTTCGACTTCCCAACCTTTTCTATATTTTTTGCGAATGAGAGCAGTGGCTTTTTCGTTCCCGGCAAAGGAAAGTTTTTCAGCCTCCCATCGCAATGTTTCTTTTGGGAAACGGGTGGCAACTCCTCCGAGTAGAACTGTTTCGGACAAGGGACCGGCATAGGAAAAGTTGGCCGAGGGCATGGGACCTGCGCCGCGGGCGCCATCGATGAAGCTGTGCCAGTGGTTTATCCCTTCCACCTTAGGTATTTTGAAGTCGGCAAAATCCTTTTTGGGAAAAAGTTCCGGATTTCCGACGTGGGGGATGAGCATTGTTCCCTTCGTTCCTACTACGACGGAACCTTGTCCGGGCAGTTTCTTTCCTTCAAGGAGTTTGGTCACCTCGGCAGGGGGGCGGGCGCCACCGTCGTACCAAGTCACGGGTAGGGTCTTGTCTTCTGAATATGGGGTGTTCGGGAAAATGTAGTGAATCTTGGCATCGAAACCCCAGTTGTGGTCGTTTGGAACCGGTCCCTCGGAGCGCAGGGAGATGGGGTAGGTGAGACCTAGAGCCTTAAAGACGGGATCGTAGATATGGCATCCCATGTCCCCAAATGTGCCCGTACCATAGTCCAAGCGTTTACGCCATTGGCCAGGGTGGTAGTAACCTTTAATAAAGTCGGTGTAGGGTGCTGGACCGATCCAGTTGTCCCAGTTGAAACCTTCGGGAACGGGATCCTTGCGGTCAGGTTTGAGGTTGGAGTCTCCCCAACGCTTGTTGCTGAAAGAGTGAGCTTCTTTTACCTTACCTATTACTCCGTCGTGAACAAGTTGCACAGCCGTACGATACTGTGAGGAAGAGTGGATCTGGATACCCATCTGGGTTACCAGTTTCTTTTCCTTTGCATACTCGGCAAGAGCCCGTGATTCGAACACGTCGTGAGTCAGCGGTTTCTGACCGTAAACGTGTAGCCCACGTTGCATTGCGGACATCCCCATGGCGGCGTGCATGTGGTCGGGAACGGAGACGTTGACGGTGTCCAGACTGTTCGCCTCCTTCTCAAGCATTTCGCGCCAATCTGCGTAGACTGTGGCGTTGCGAAAGCGTTGCTGAATCTGTTTGCGCCGTCCGGCGTCGATTTCAACGATGGCCGCCACGGTGACGTTGGGATGAGAGGAGATGGAACCAACGTCCGCCCCAGCCATGCCGCCTCCGCCAAAACTGGCGTGACGCACGGTTTCGCTCGGGGGTGACTTGGCCCATGAGCTTTTTGCTAGAAAAGGAAAGGCGATGCCGCTGCCGGCTTGCCCGAGAAAAGTACGTCTGGACGATGTTTGATTCATGGCTCGCATCTTCTCCATGTGATCAACAGCAAGCAAGAAATAATTAGATGCTTGCTCATTTTATCTGCAAAGCACAAGGGCATTAACCATGCAAAATAAACCCAAAGTACTTATCATCTTCG
>CALBIN010000143.1 GCA_937893275.1 uncultured Opitutia bacterium
CTTGTTATAATAAACTCACCCACGCACGGAAAGTCAATGATAGTAACGGTTGTATTGGTTCACTATGCTACACCGGTTTTCGTATTAATTTATGTTTCTGATTCGAAAATAAAACTTAGAGGCATTCAGTAACAGTAGACATTTTAAACCAATTCGTCTTACCTACGAGAAATTGACAAACAGAAAGCTAATCATTCTTCGTTTTCCCGATGACATGGCATGAACCTCATTCTAAACATGAAGCCTTATTTCTTTTAAGTTAATTTTGGTGAAACTAATTCAATATGCCTACATCTTATAAATTGTCCTTTGGTCCTCACGGGGAAGTTGCGAAGATTTGCCTTGCCCTCTTGTCCCCTTGCTTCACCTCGGCAGCGATTGACCAGCAAAGCCTGGCACCAATGGCTTTAAGTATTTTAGCGGAGAACTGTCTGGATTGCCATGGTCCCGACAAGAAGAAACGAAAGGGTGACCTTCGCTTGGACCAACATGAAGGAGCAACGAAGGACTTAGGCGGGCATAAAGCAATAGATCCTGGAAATCCTGACAAAAGCGAACTATTGATTCGTCTTCATCCGGAAGACGAAGACGACTTGATGCCCCCAAAAAAGACCGAGAGGTCTCTGACGCAAAAAGAAATCGGGGTTCTTCGGCAATGGATAACCGCCGGAGCTCCTTACCCCACTCACTGGGCTTATCGCTCGATCGAATCTTCGATACCGCCAAAAGTGAACAATGAAAGTGATGTGCTCAATCCCATCGATCGCTTTGTCTTGGCTAGACTTGACTCTCTCGACCAAAAACCTTCACCCCGGGCCGACCGTCGCACCCTGGTCAAGCGCCTTCATTACGACCTGCTGGGATTACCTGCCCCCATTAAAAGAGTGGACACCTTCGTCGAGGACCAGTCGCCAGAGGCATACTCTAAGCTCGTAAACGAATTGCTCAGGTCCCCTCACTTTGGCGAACGTTGGGGCCGCCACTGGTTGGACATGGCTCGATATGCCGATTCCGACGGTTACGAGAAGGACAAGGCCAGACCAAGTGCTTGGCGTTTCCGCGACTGGGTGATTCAGGCGATCAACGACGATCTGCCATACGATCGCTTCACCATCGAGCAGCTAGCAGGTGATCTGATCCCCGAGGCCACGGAGGAACAACGCCTCGCCACCGCATTCCATCGTCAGACTTTGACTAATACGGAAGGCGGCACCGACAAAGAGCAATGGCGCGTAGCGGCCGTAATGGATCGAGTGGAGACTACGGGATCGGTCTGGCTCGGGCTTACCTTAACTTGCGCTAGGTGCCATGACCACAAGTACGACAATATTTCACAAGACAATTACTACCAGCTGTTTGCCTTCTTCAACAACGGAGACGAAACAACCCACACGGTTACGAAATCCAAGGACGGAAACAAGAACTTCAAGGAGGGAAAGGCATCTCACGACAAAAAAGTGGCCGAACTTGAAAAGAGAATTAAGAATTTACTCTCCTCTCGCCGAGACGACCAAGGAAAATGGGAAGAACAAACCAAGGCTCGCATTGCTGCGATCAAGAACCCTATAGCCCACCACCCGATCAAACTGGCGGAATTCACCAAGCTGGAGGATTACAAGCTCGTTCGACAAGTCGACAATAGCGTCTTCGTCGAGAAGCTCTCACACGACACAGCAACCTTCCACATCGATGCCACGGTCGATACGGGCGGAAAACCCATTACCGGTTTCCGCATCGAGGTTTTCGCCGATCCAAAGCTGCCTTCGAAAGGTCCCGGACTCGCCTCTCACGGCAACTTCGTTCTCAACGAATTTCGTGCTTTTGTCGTGGATTTGGTCGATGCCGATAAAAGACGCCCCCTCATATTCTACTCTGCCAGAGCCGATTTCTCCCAGAAGGGATGGGACGTGAAGGGAGCAATAGACGGCATCGAAAAGACGGGATGGGCTATCAGTAGCGAAATGGGCAAGAGTCATCAGGCCGCTTTTCGCTTGGGCAAACCACTTCTAAACAAGAACCCCGGAAGACTGAGGTTCGAATTGGCTCAACTCTACGGTTCCCGACACGTGATAGGGCGTTTCCGCATCATGGCGGTAACGGGCGAGGAATCGGACGACTTCGCCCCTGAAGATATCCGCCAAGCGATCCTTACAGACGCCTCCAAGAGGAGCGATGCCCAGCGCAAACTTCTCGCGCACCACTTCACCAAGACAGACCCCGAGGTAGGTAAGTTACGCAAGCAACTCGAAGACCTCCGCAAAAAAGCCCCCAAAACTCCCACCATGAGTGTTCGGGTCATAACTCAACGCAAGGGAAACCCACGCAAGACACACGTTTTCCGTCGTGGCGAGTTCAAGCAACCCCTGCACGAGGTCCATCCGAACGGACTAACCGTTCTCCATCCGTTGAAGGCTCGCGATGAACAGGAATCCGGTGATCGTCTTGATTTTGCCCGCTGGCTTGTCGAGCCCAGCAATCCGATCACTCCTAGGGTCACCGTGAATCAGATCTGGGGACACCTTTTCGGTTATGGCTTAGTTCGCACCCCGGGGGATTTTGGAATTCGAGGTGAAGCTCCAAGCCACCCTGACTTGCTCGATTGGTTGGCTCACTACTTCGTCGAGGATGCAAAATGGTCGCGCAAGAAACTGATCCGCCTAATCGTCCACTCCTCCACCTACCGGCAATCTTCCGTACATCGTTCCGAGTTCGTCCAGCTCGATCCGAACAACAAACTCCTCCATCGTCAGAATCGTTTTCGAGTGGAAGCCGAAATCGTTCGCGACCTGAACCTCGCCTTAGCCGGACTCCTGTCCTATAAGGTGGGAGGTCCCAGCGTATTCCCTCCCCTCCCCTCAGGCATCGCAAACCTCTCCTACGCC
>CALBIN010000144.1 GCA_937893275.1 uncultured Opitutia bacterium
TCCTACCTCCCGCAAAACCGGAAACCGCACCGTAGACTATGCCTATGGCAACGGATACGGCGGTGGCGATCAAGCCCACGAGGATGGAAACCTGTCCGCCGTAAAGGATGCGGGAGAAGAGATCGCGACCGAGGGCATCCGTGCCGAACCAATGCTCTCCCGAGGAGGAAGCAAACTTGTTGACGAGATTCACCTTGTTGGGATCCTTGCAGAACCAGGAGAAGACGAAGCAAAAGAGAATCATGAGCGCAATCACGCCCAAGCTGGCCATGGCGAACTTGTTTTGAGCCATCCGATGGCAGGCGTCCTTCCAGAGGGAGGAGCCTTCCACGAACGTATTTTCGGGACTTTCGGGCATGGCGTCAGTCGGCGTTGCCCGCTATGCGAACACGAGGATCGAGAAGCCCTGTAAGGACGTCCGCGATCAGGTTCATGACAACGATGAGAAACCCGAAGAAGAGAGAGACGCCCAGCAGGAGGAACTCGTCGCGGGTGGTGGCGGCATTAACGAAGTGCTGGCCCATGCCGGGCACTTGGAAGATGGTCTCCACGATGAAGGATCCGCTTATGAGGGCGGCGAAGGCGGGCCCGAGATAAGCCACGGCTGGAATGAGACCGCCACGAAGGGAGTGCTTTATGATGACCTTGGCAGGCGACAAGCCCTTGGCCCGAGCGGTGCGCACGAAGTCCTGCGAAAGGACTTCCAGAATGCCGCCTCGAGTGAGTCGAGCGAGGTATGCCGCTGAAACAAGACCGAGAGTAAAGGCAGGCAAAAGAACGTCTTGTGGACTCCCCCACCCCGCCACTTTCAATCCGGGAACGTGGGCGGCAAAGTAGATTTGCAGAAGCGGCCCGATGGTGAAGGAGGGTACGCAGATGCCGACCATGGCCACAGCCATGCAAGTCCAGTCCACCCAGCTGTTTCTGCGAACAGCGGAAAGCACACCAATGGGTACGCCTATGCCAACGGCGAAGCAAAGAGCACATAGACCGAGGAGAAGGGAATTGGGAAAGGACTGGGCGATGATGTCCCCAACCGGGCGACCCTTGCTGGTGGATACGCCGAAGGAACCCTCGGTGATTATGTTCTTGGGGTAAACATAGTACTGTTCCCAAAGAGGCTTGTCCAAGCCGTAGAGTTTGCGGATGTTGGCCTTGGTTTCCGCGGAAACGTTTTTCTCGGAGGTAAAGGGCTCACCCGGCATGGCCTTGGCGAGAAAAAAGGTGATTGTGTAAAGGGCGAACAGGACGAGCAAACCCTGGAGCAAACGACCTATGAGAAAACGAAACATGCGGTCAGTCCTTCTTTCCCTCGGACCCCGGCTCGAGACGAAGAAATTTGTAGGGATGGTTGTCGAGGATGAGAGGATGCCAGCCTTTCACGTCCGGATGGAGCAAGTAATTGCGCGTGTACCAGTATACGGGAAGGATCGGGCGTTCCTTGAGGAATAGGGCCTCGGCCTTGGAGAGTAAAGAGTAACGGCCAGCGGGGTCCCCCGTTTCGGCGGCCTCGCCGAGAATTTTCTGAAATTCCTCGCTGTGCCAACCCGTCCGGTTGTTGCCCGCATCCTTCATCCACATATCGAGAAAAGTGAGGGGGTCCATGTAGTCGCCGATCCAGCCGCCTGCGGCGAGGTCGTAGTCCTTGTCGAACATGGAGGTGATGTAGGAGGTCCACTCCATTTGCTTGATCTTGATGGTGGCTCCGAGGTGTTCCTTCCACATAGCTTGCAACGCCTCGGCTGTTGCCTTGGAGGATTCTTTGTCCGTAGTTAGGAACTCGATGTCGGGAAGTCCCTTTCCTCCGGGATATCCCGCCTCCGCGAGTAATTTTCGAGCGCGTTCGGGATCGAAGGTCACGACGTCCGAGGCAGGATATTCGCCAAAAGGGGGAACCAGACCGCCGGCAGGTTTTTGGCCGCCCTTTAGAACGTTGTCGATAAGGGACTTTTGATTGAGGGCGAGGGAGAAGGCGAGCCGTACTCGCGGATCAGTAAAAGGCTCGTGTGCAACATTGGTACGGATAAAGTACGTGCCGAGGTAAAGTTCGTTGCGAACATGCTCGGGGTAGTTTTTTCGGGAGTACTCGATGAGCTCGGACGCAATGGTGTAGGTTACGTGCATCTGCCCGTCGTAGTACATGCGGTCCTCGGTGTAGAGGTTGGCGATGGGCAAATAGCGGATGCCGTTCAGGCCGACGTTCTCCTTGTCCCAGTAGCGGGGGTTGCGAGCCACCTCGATGTGGTCGTTGAAAAGCCAAGACTTGAGAATGAAAGAACCATTGCCAACGAGATTCCCGGGTTTCGTCCAGTCGGTGAAACGGTCTCCGATCTTACCATGCTCGAGAACCACGTGCCGAGGGACGGGATACCAAGTATAGTGCTTGGTTATCTCGGGTAGAAAAGGGATGGGGGAATTGAGCTTTACCTTGAGAGTGTGCTGGTCGGGGGCAGTGGCCCCGAAGTCGATGAGATTCCACAAGTCTCTTTTGCTTTCGGCAAAAACGAGATTCTTGGCGACAAGGGCGTAGCGAGTTTTGGTAAGAGCGGATTCGGGCCAAGCGAAAAGATCCGGATTGGATTTAAGCTTTTTTAATTCGGCAACGGTAAGAAAATCGAGGCCCTTGAAGTTGAAGGATCCCTCCTTGGCCTCTTCGTTCGGACCGAAGTCGACCTCCTTGAGGGAAGCCCACCATTCGTCGGTAAAATTGGCGTCGCCCCGGCTAAGTAGATAGGAACGCTGAGACTTGTGATAGGGTTCCGCGTCTCGAATGTAGTAAAGCATGAAAGAGTAGTCTGACGCGAGGGCGGGGGTAAGCAGGCGACGAAAGGCGAAAAGAAAATCATCCGCCGTGAGTGGGGCGCCATCAGACCATTGGGCATCCTTGCGAAGCTCGAAGACCCATTCGTCGGGGCGCTCGGGATTAGTGGGATACCACTTTTCGGCCACTCCCGGCAGTGCCACTCCATCCTTAGACGGATGGGCTCCGACCAATCCCTCGAAAAGCGCCCGAATGATATTGCTCTCTAGAACACCGCTTACAATGTGCGGGTCCAGTCCCTTGGGTTCGGCCGTATTTCCCATGATGAGAATCCCATCCCGTGAGGCCTTTTTTACCGGAGTTTCGCCTGAACATGAGCAAAGGAACAGGAATGCGAGCACACCCCATAACCATAACACGGAATGTTTTTCCTTTTTTTGCATGTGTTGTTCTACTTCGATGTTCACGAAAGGTGAGCACATGGGGCATATTGGCAAGCAAAAGGAAATGAAATTTAAGTCTGAAAAAGATTGGCTTAAAGGTACTGTTTGCCCTAACCCTTCGGTCATCGATCCATTTCCACATACGGTTAGTCAAAACGTTCTCGGCTCTCATGCGTGAATATTTCATTCGACGATTTCTCTTGATCCCACCGACTTTGCTGGGAGTTACCCTGCTGGTTTTTACGATTACCCGCTTCGTGCCCGGTGGCCCCATGGAACGAGCCTTGCAGGAAGCCCAGAAGGCAACCGAGGGCGGTGGAGCAGGTAGCGGTCAGATCGGTGGAGGAATGAGCGAAGAGCAAGTCGAGGAACTCGAAGAGGAGTACGGTTTCGACAAACCGATCCTTCAGGCCTACCTCCAATGGCTTGGGGCATTGCCCAGAGAACGCAGGTTGAGCAAGTCGGAGTTTCGCCCATTGGGCAAAGACAAGGTCGGTGAGGATCTTGTAAGCGATCCGAACAAGGAAACCTTAGTACTGCTCAAGGGCAGTGGTCGGCAGGCGAAAATCATTCGTGACGGCAACGTAAGCGAAGTAATTTCAGCGACCTACTTGGACAATAATAAATCGATTGCCGAGGATGGTTGGGAAACCCGTATCGAGACGATCGAGGACCGTCAGGAGCGATGGGTTCGTCGCTCCGGCGACGACATCTCGAAAGCTCCCCAGAACTATGATGACCGGGCAATCGTCTACAAGACACGTTTCGCCGGCCTGCTACAGGGCGACCTCGGGCGATCGACCGATTTCGGTGACCCCGTATGGACATTGATCAAGGGTCGCATCCCGATTGCACTTTATTTCGGCATCCTTACGGCATTGATCACTTATGGCATTTGTTTGCCATTGGGGATTCTCAAGGCGATCAAACACCGTACCGCGATCGACAACCTAACCTCCATCTTCATTTTCGTAGGATATGCGATACCCGGCTTTGCCTTAGGCGCCGTGATGCTCGTCTACTTGGGAGCCAGAGGCGGATGGTTTCCGTTGTTCGGGCTGACCGACCCAAATTTCGACGGCATGAGCCTCGGAGCGCAATTCGTTGACTTGGCCCATCACACCGTCCTCCCTCTTCTTTGTTACGTAGTAGGCGGATTCGCTTGGTTGACCATGATGATGAAGAACAACTTGATGGACAATCTGGCAGCCGACTACGTGAGGACGGCGGTGGCCAAAGGGGTCTCTTTCCGCAGCGCGGTATTCAAGCATGCCTTTCGGAATTCCTTCATTCCAATCGCCTCCACCTTGGGGCAACTGATCACTATCTTGGTCAGCGGCAGCATACTGATCGAGTCCGTTTTTGACATTCAGGGATTCGGCCTCCTGCAGTACCAGGCCTTGTTGGGAAGAGACCAAACCGTGATCATGGGCACCCTGACCATCGCGGCCTTCCTGCTCGTTCTTGGCAACATCCTGTCCGACATGATCGTAGCCATGGTTGATCCACGGGTTAAATTCAACTGAGGTCGTTATGCTAAGAATCTTTGGAAGAATCTTCTTGTTCGGGGCAATACTGGGTGCTCTCGGCGAGATGCTTTCCATTGAATTGCCGACGGTACGATTTCCCTTCACCTTGAGCCGTGAAATCGGATTCTTGCACGCCGATCTGGAAAGTGGAAATACATTTCCGTGGTTTGGCTGGTTGACGACTATCGTGTTTCTCGGGATAGGGGTCTTCATCGAACTTACCTTTGCCAAAGGTTTTCGCTTCACCCCAATTACCCTGCGTAGGATCGAGCGTTTCAAATCGATCAAGCGCGGTTATTATTCACTCATCGTTATCTTTGCCTTGGCTGCGTTAGCCTCCTTGGATCATCTACTCGTGGGGAATGAGGCCTTGGCCGTGAAACACAACGGGAGTTGGTCTTTCCCCGCCTTCACTAGGGAGATTGAAAAAGGCCATGCCTTCGGAATCAAGGGCGACGAGGGGCAAGGTCCCCCGAGTTACCGAGATTTGCAGACTAGTTTCGCCGATGAGAGTGGAGACAATCAAGTGGTCATGCCCCTCCTGCCTTATGCGCCGACCGGTGATACAATTGCCGCTGTTTCGATCAAGTTGGAAGTTGACCCAAACGGCTTGGCGATGGACGGTGGCAAACCCTTTTCAGGCTTGGCGGCCAGAATCTATGACTCAGCCCAGCCGGAACGCATGCATTTGCGGTTTCGCTTTCGAAACGGGCGTAAGGACGGGCCTGCGGACGGGTGGGATCGTAACGGAACTCGAGTCTATGGGGGAGCTTATATCGCCGGTGAATTGGTGAAAGATTCGGAATCATGGAACGGTGCGGGCGATCTCGCAACCTTCTTGGGTCAAGACTCTGGCGAGCTGCGTCAAGTGCACTTTCCTCCATCCCCTCCTACTTTTGGTTCGGAGCAAACGCACGCTCTAGGCACCAACTCTAAAGGTTACGACGTCCTGGCCTACCTCTTCGGCGGCTTGCAGGTAAACTTCAAGGCAGCCATCGTCTATATCCCGTTAGTTTATGCCTTGGGCATATCGATCGGGCTACTGATGGGCTTTTTCGGCGGAGCCTTCGATTTAATCGTCCAGCGCCTGATCGAAATCCTGTCCAACATCCCCTTTCTATTCGTCGTTATGATTGCCAGTACGGCCATCCCGGAGCGGCTTAAGGAAACCGCAGGGCTATGGATTATCATAGGTATACTTTTACTATTCGGATGGATGGGCATGACCTACCTGATGCGAACGGCGGCCCTCAAGGAAAAGGCCAGAGACTACATCGCGGCCAGTCGGGTAATCGGAGCCTCCACCCCTCGAATTCTCTTTCGCCATTTGTTACCCAACTCGGTCGCCATCATCGTGACCTTGGTTCCGTTCTCCGTTTCCAGCCTCATACTCGCCTTGACCTCGCTCGACTACCTAGGTTTCGGGTTGCCTGCAAAATACGCTACTTGGGGTCAGTTACTTCGCGATGGCCTGGACAATTTATCGTCCCCGTGGTTGGTCACCTCGTCTTTCATGGTACTGGTCGGGTTGCTCATCCTGATCACCTTCGTCGGCGAGGCCGTTCGAGAGGCCTTCGACCCGAAGAAATTCAGCTACTATCGTTGATATGATGAAAGTTTGCTACGTACTCTCGGCTTGTTTTCTCTCCTTGTTCTTCCTTGGAGGATGCGAACGGGTTGACGAGGGTCTTTCGACGGAGGCGAATTTCGAAGAATGGTACCCCCAGTATAATCGCTACATCCGCAATTGGTTGACCAAGAAAGTCGAGGAGATTGAAATCGAGATGGAGAAACTCAATGCCGAGCTTGCAGATGCCGACGACGATGAAGGGAAGAAAAAGATTCAGGAAGTGCTTCTCGAAAAGAAAAAGCTGCTCGAGCGCATGCAAAACCGCCAAGCGATGGGGGATTATTTCCAATTCAAGACGGTTGAGGATTTGCCGTCGGAACTAGTCTGGGAAAACGGTTTGAAACAACCTGAAATCGGTGATCCCAAAGCTAAAAAAGGGGGAGCTTTCCGCTATTTCATATCCTCTTTTCCTCCAACCATTCGTCCATTTGGTCCAAACTCGAACAACTCCTTCCGCGGGGAACTTTATGACAACATCGAGATCGACTTGGTAGAACTGCACCCCGAGACGGGTGAGGTGATTCCCGGGGTGGCCAAGGAGTGGGCTACAGGTACTGACGGCAAGACGGTATTCTTCCGTCTTGATCCCGACGCCAAATACAACGACGGCGTAGCGGTAAAGGCAATCGACTTTATGTGGTGGGTCTATCTTCGCGCATCGGACAACGTGGTCACACCTTGGTTCAAGCAATACCTGCGCGAGCAAATGGCACAGTTCACCTTGTTCGGTACAGACATCATCGCGATATCACTTCCCGAACCCAAGCCGAAACTTGCCTACTTTGCCAGTCTTCCGCCATCACCGCCGCATTTCTACAAACAGTATGGGCCCGACTACAAGGAACGCTACCAATGGCGCGTCCCGCCCACTACCGCCGCCTACACGGTAAAACCTGAAGACTTGGTCAAAGGCGTCTCCATCACCTTGAGTCGAACGGACAACTGGTGGGCCAAGGACAGGAAATTCTTTCGTTACAGGTACAATGCGGATCGAATTAGATATACAGTGGTCAGAGATCGTTCCAAGGCATGGGAACTATTTCGGGCTGGAGAACTCGACTATTTCCCGATCACGCTTCCCGAATACTGGTACCAAAAATCCGAGATGCCACCAGTGTTCGATGGCTATGTCGAACGTTACACCTGGTACAACCAGTTTCCTCGCATCCCATGGTCGCTTTACTTGAACTCGGCCAAGCCGCCCTTGGACAACCACGACGTAAGACTTGGCATTTGCCATGCCTCCAACTGGCAAAAGGTCATCGACGTGATTTTTCGTGGAGATGCATCTCGCCTACCGGGCTGGACCAAAGGCTATGGTCGCTTCGACAACCCTGAGATCATGGCACGTCCTTTTTCCATTAGCAAAGCCCGCGAACATTTCGTAAAAGCGGGATACGTCAAGGAGGGGGACGATGGCATTTTGATGAAAGAAGACGGACAGCGCCTGGAAGTGGCGCTTACATTCTCCAGAATTCCCGTGAGGGAAAAGATGATGGTTATTTTGAAAGAGGAGGCGAAGAAGTCCGGGTTGGATTTCATAATGGACGGTCTCGACCACACCGTGGTCTACAAGAAAGAAATGCAAAAGAACCATCAAGCCGTCTTCTCGGCATGGGGCTTCCAACCGCCTTACCCCAGATATTACGAGTACTTTCACTCCAGCAACGCCTACGACGACAAAGGGAACTTAAAGCACAACACCAACAACGTGTTCTCCTTTTCCGACGAGCGCATGGACCAGCTATCAGTAGCTTTTCGAAACGCTCGCACGGAGAATGAGCTGGAGAAATATGCACACGAGATGCAGCAAATCATTCACGACTCCGGAGTTTACGTTCCGGGATACATGACCGAGTTCTCTCGCATAGGCTGTTGGCGCTGGGTACGTTGGCCTGATTCAGAGTACACCGAATTTTGTCCGCCTCGAACCTATGTTCCTTTCGAGAGTTACGTTTACTGGATAGACGAGGACATTAAACGCGAGACGGAGACAGCCAGGCGTTCGGGCAAGAAGTTTCCCGAGGTGCAGGCGGTCAAGCAAAGGTACCGCATCAAGACTGAAACGAAAGGCGATGCCGGTGAGTAAATTGCTGGAGATTGAGGGTCTGGAGTCAGGCTTTGATACCGAGGGTGGCCTTGTCCGAGCGGTAGACGGCGTATCCTTCGAACTGGAAAAGGGTCGAACACTCGGAATCGTTGGCGAGTCGGGTTGCGGGAAGACGGTTTCCGCGATGTCGATTGTCGACCTGCTGCCAAAGCCCGCCGGACGCGTCTTGGGCGGCAGAATAAGCTTCAAGGGACAGGAGCTGCGAGATGCCGATCCCGAAGTAATGTACAAGACCCGAGGAAATGAAATCGGGGTAATCTTCCAAGAACCGATGACCGCGCTAAACCCCGTCCAACGGGTCGGCAAGCAGATCACCGAGGCCTTGCTGCTTCACAAAGACGTCAGCAAGCGAGAGGCGCTTCAGCATGCGGTCGAATTACTGGATGCCGTCGGCATTCCTTCCCCGGAAAGACGGATATCCGACCACCCGCATGAACTTTCGGGAGGAATGAGGCAAAGGGTGATGATTGCCATCGCCTTGTGCTGCGACCCCGACCTACTTATAGCCGACGAACCGACCACGGCTCTCGACGTCACCGTACAGGCCCAGATTCTCGACCTGATGTCGAAGATGCAGAAAGAACGCGGCATGGCTACTTTGCTTATAACGCATGACCTCGGAGTGATCGCCGAACAGTGCGACGAGGTGGTCGTGATGTACGCCGGACGCATCGTGGAACGAGCCCCCGTGAAAGAACTTTTTGCCAAACCGAAACATGCCTACACCAAGGGATTGCTGGCTTCGATACCACGATTGACAAACGAGCGAAAAACCGAGCTGCGGACCATTCCCGGACAAGTTGCCTCCATTCAGGAATTCGTCTCCGGGTGCCGTTTCTGTCAACGCATGGAACGCGGAGGAGATACCTTGAACACTCGCCCCCGATACGAGGAAGTGGAGCCGGGGCGCTTTCTTGAGACCTGTCCCGCATGCACTTGAACAGCCATGACTGAACCTAGCGAAGACGGCGACATCCTGTCTGTGGAGAGCCTAAAGATGCACTTCCCTCTTCGGGGAGGCGTTCTCTATCGGCAGACTGGTTCGGTAAAAGCGGTCGATGGCGTAAGTTTATCCATCGGCAAAGGGGAAACCTTAGGCTTGGTTGGGGAATCGGGTTGCGGAAAATCCACCTTGGGCAAATGCATCGTACGATTGTTGAACGCCACGGCAGGTCGGGTGGTTATCAAGGGACGAGACGTAACCGAGTTGTCCCAATCTCAATTGCGACCCTTGCGGCAGGACTTTCAGATGGTCTTTCAGGATCCGGCCGAATCCCTCGACGCCCGCATGTCCGTAGGCGAACTGATCGCAGAACCTATGGTCATCCAGAAACTCGGAACACGAGAAACACGCAAAAAGAGAGTGGATGAACTATTGGAACTGGTAGCAATGCCGGCATCTGCCGCAAGCAAGTTCACCTTCGAGTTTTCCGGCGGGCAACGCCAACGAATAGGCATCGCTCGATCTTTGGCCGTTAATCCCGATCTTCTGATACTTGACGAACCGGTTTCCGCTCTCGACGTCTCCGTCCAGAGCCAGATCTTGAATCTCCTTATGGATCTGCAACGCGAATTGGGTCTATCTTATCTCTTCATTTCCCACGATCTTGCCGTCGTGAAACATGTCTCCGACCGCATCGCCGTTATGTATCTGGGAAAAATCGTTGAACTGGCCGCTGCGGAGGAACTTTATTCTAATCCGCGTCACGCTTACACCAAGGCTCTAATCTCTGCCATTCCTACTCCCGACCCTGCCGTCGAGCGCCAACGAAATCCTATAGCGGGCGATGTTCCTTCTCCCATCGATCCGCCACCGGGTTGTGCTTTTGGGCACCGCGTATCAGCACCCAACTATGAAAAGAGCATAGGCATGGACATTCACCTTAGGGAAATAAATTCCGGACACTTGGTCTCCAACTGCCCGTGCTGCGTCGAGTAAAATTCTTTGCGAAAGACAGACCTAGCTTTACCGAGCGCCAATTAATTAAAAATTGCCGGCACGACAAATCAAGTTACTTGAAAAAAGGCTTGCGGGAAAACGCTCTAAGGAATTTCATTGACGGTCGCCCAACAGTCCAACGGAAAAAAACTTGGTAGTGCCTCATACAAGACTATTTAATTCAACTATGGCAAGGAGTGTCTTCATCCTCGCAATGGTTGTATTCGGAAATGCATTTCATTCCGTCGGTATGGCCCAAAATGTGGAAGATATGCCCCTACGCCAAGTTATCTCAAGTGCCCAGTCTAAGATTGGGGAGGGAGATTTCGCAGGCGCGGCACCATATTTAGATGAGCTTGAAGTTCGTTTCGAAGACGAGAAAGATCCAGAGGTAGCCAAAATCCTTCAGCAATTTGGCTTTGTCAGAGGGATCGGATATTTACAAAGTTTTGCAAAGACTTCCGACCAAGGTTTCTTAGGTAAAGCTGCTGCCGCTTTTGCTTTCTTTGCGGAAAAATTCCCTGATGACCCAAAAGCCGTAATGGCCATGCAAAAGAGGACGATGTGCCTACGAGCTCTCAACGAGTTCAAGGAAGCAGCCAAAGTCATTGAAATTTTGCTCGACCCCAAAAAGCCCTACAGAAAGCAAATCTTAAAGCGTAGCGAACTTATGAACCTTTATTTTGGTAGAGCACAGTGCTACCACATTGAACAAGCGTGGGTTCAGGGTGAACCTGCGTTCAGGGAGTTACTAGTGGTTGCAGACAAAGCGAAGGACGAAGATCGGGCTGCCTACGCCGTATCCTGCTTGGTCGAAATGTTTGTGGTGAATAAGCGCATAGACGATGTGTTCCCCCTCCTGCCTAGACTTGCCGGAGATACCCCGGCCAGATACGACATTCGACTCAATGTCAATCTGATGACGGGAGCCGAACAACTAAAGACGGCGGGTCGTCACTTGGAAGCTTCTCTGTTTTTTGCCCTCACGATGACCACCGAGGAAATAAAGAACTATTACGAAGAAAGGCTTAAACAATTAAAGACCGAGTTGACCACGCTTGAAAACTTCATGTCCCTGCGGGGAAAAGCTCTTCCACGTCGTCGAGCGGAGATTCTCAAGGATAGAATAAATGAATTGGCCATGAAGGTAACCAATGCCCAAGGCAGGCTAGACCAAATAGCTAAAATACCCTCCTTCACCACAACCTTAAGATGGCGGAAGGCTGAGAATTACAAGGAGACAAAACGGGACTGGGAAGCTTTTTGGGCCTTCTACTGGCTCTACAAGGACTTTCCCAAACACGATAACGTAGAAAACTTTCTTTATGCAGCCTTTGCTTCCGCAAATGGTGTAAAGCATAGAGAAAAGTCCATCGAGCTAGGAGAAGAGTACTTGGCCAATACGGATTGGAAAAGCTTTCGAGCCGATGTGACGTTTATTATGGCCAATGCCTACCAGTCCGAAGCGAAAGTACAGGACGCACTCGCAAAGTCTCTCGATGGCGCCATTAGCACGAAAGACCGGGAGGCGGGGTCGGTGGCAAAGACCAAGGCTGAAGAGTATTACAACCGTTTTTTCGAGCTTTGCGATCGATTTCTCGAGGTCATGCCTGAACACGAATATTCTCGAGACTTCATCAATATGATGGGTTCCGTTTACTTCGGCAGAAAAAGGTTTGACGACTTGCTGGTAAAGTTCGCGGGCGTTGAAAACGGTGTCATGGATAGATCCAAGGGGTACGTTAACAACGAGAAGTTCAACAAAAGCCCAGCCATGCCCCCTGCTCACTATTTCAGTGGTCTGGCCCTTCTGGCTACGGGGAAATTCAACGAAGCAAAACCGCTTCTCGGCGCTTTGGTGGGAGTGAATGTGACAGGCCTGCCGGTCAAGGACCTTTCAGGCATTGACGGGCTTGGCGGCGAGAAAGAATTCGAGGAAAAACCATACGTGCCTGAAACTGACTCCAACCAGTCCGAAGACCTTTGAGGTGAAGAGCTTCAACTACATTCCGATCTGCCTTACGCTAGCGGTCATATTATCCCTACAGGGGTGCGGAGGAGACGAGGAGCCATCGCTTCCCCCCAAAGAAGATAAGGCCAATTCCAAAGAAGATGTGCCCAAGGCTCCAAAAAAAGAAAAGCCTCCGGAACCGGAAGAAGAGCCGGAACCCGAACCCGTTCCAGACCCCAATGGGGTATATCTTCCAACTGATGAAGAATCCAGCGGCAAAACCGTTTACGCTGACGGCGATGGCTTTTACCTTTGGTTCAACGGTCTTGAATGGAGAATTTCCGACAAAGTGGGAGGGGGTAAATCGGTGGCGTCAGGTAAAGCAGCCATTATGGACTCATGGACGAACGGGGGAAGAGTTCGCCATCATCCGTCCGAAGATTATGCAAAAGACGCGACTTTTAGATTGGCCGTCGCGTTTCAAGGGAGCGAAGATCATGTCAACGCCATCCGCCTGTTTAACCAATTCGTAAAAAAATTCCCAAACGACGAGTTGGTTGCCGATGCGCATCTTAGCCTCGGAGATCTCTCAATCAGCGGTCTCAAGGGGGACGAAAAACCTAGTTATGAACAAATTTCAAATTCTCGGATGCATTATGGGAAGGTCCGGGAACTCACCCAAAAGGTAAACCTCATTCGTGATTCGTACTTCAACGAAGGTCAGCTAATAGAAAATGTCGCGGCAGATCCAGAAGGCTATGTTAATCAATACTTAACCTTCGATACAAATAAGAACGAAGAGCTTGAAAGCGTAGAATACGCAGCCACGGGGTTAGCCGACAAGTACCCCTTCTCTGAGGCCAATATAAACGGCGATAAAGTCGTAGATTGGGAAGAGCTGTACGAAGTCACCACTATTTCTCTTTATGCTTCGCTAGAAACCCTTTTTCGAGAATTCCTGGAGAAAATAGGGGATCAAGAGGCAGCAGGAGCCTCACAAGCCACCAAAAAAATAGGCATGGCTTGCGAGAAACAGGGGCGCCCGGCGGAAATGCTAAAGTTATACCATGCCGACATTAAGAAATTCGGGAATGACCCCGGAAGCATCGGCGTTGATGAAATCCTAAAAATCTATTCCGAAAAGTACGACCACTACGACAAACTATTCGGCAACACTTACAAACTCTTGACCATAATCAGAAATCCGGGTCAAGCCGTAGATTTTGCCTATAAGGATCGCAAAGGGAGCGAATCCACGATTTCCGGAACGGTGGAAGAAATCCTCAAGGACCGACGCAAGTTGTTGCCTTGGTTAGGGTCTGAATTCAAGGGCATGGAGCAAGAAGTTTACGACAAAATGGTTCGTGCCCGTACGACCGTTTATTCTAATGGGAATACCAAAAAGGAATTTGATGGTTTGCGAAAGAAATATGAAAAATTAGTGGCTAATTTTCCAAACGAACTTTCCCCGGCCCAAACATTCAAGGCTCTCTTCGACGAAGCAGAGTCGGCTGGGCAAACAGCCCTGTCCCTACGGATGAGAGCCATGCTGGAAAAGGTGGGTGCCCCTGTATCCGGCACCTATGTCCCTAACCGGGGCGATTTCCCAAACGCAAGTCCCGGCGTACTTGTGTGGATGGGCAAAAAGCTTCTTGCTCAAAACCAAACCGAGGATGCCATTGCAGCGATGGAACGCTTGGTTAATATGTATGGAGAAACAGGTGGTGAATTTCTTTTCGATGCTCACTACGTACTAGGGGAAGCCAGTGAGCGAGAACGCGATCACAAGGCCGCCGCCAACCACTTCGACCAAGCCTTGACCAACTCTTCTTGGCACGAGGACGCGGGTTCAGCCAGAATCCGTATGGGAAGAGCTTATTTCGAAGTTGGAAAAACGGATAGAGACAAAAATTCTTTCGAACGCGCGGCTTCCGCTTTTGAACAAGTTCGTAATGACGCCGATATGGCTCTAGAACTCCGTGCCGAGTCCTCTTTTATGATGGGTGAATGTCTATTTGCTCAACGAGATGCAGGAGGTGCGGCTTACTATTATATGGATACGGCATTGAACTTCCCTGCAAGCATAACTTGGGCCGAAAAATCGTTTTTGCAAGCTATTCGATGTTTCGAGCAAGCGGGAAAGGGAAACGAAGTCAACAAAGTCGAAAAGCAGTATAATTCTTGGTCGGGTAAATATAAATGAGCTTTTCCATTAACATTCTTCGGGCGTCACTAGTTCTTACAACATTAGGAACGAATGGCTTATCCGGGCAAGACTACTTCAAAACTTATGCCCCGAAACAGGGGTTGCCGGTTAAGGTTTACTATGTGAACAACCCGAAACCGATGGAAACTCGGTTGTTAAGTGTAGACGATACCAAGGGCATACTTAAAACAACCCAATCGGAGTACAGCTTGAGGGAGTTGAAAACACGGAATAACATCGATCGTTTTGTATACACCTTCCCCCCCCAGACTCTACAACAGTTAAAGTTTCTCTCGGACGAGCAGTACGACCCTCGCCTTCTGGATGCAATTAGGCCCGTCATATACCAAATATTTCATTTCCACGAAATCAATCCGGAGTTCTTGCCCATTCACGACAATTGCCTAATATATGTTAGAGCTCTCATTGGCATGGAGCAGTTCAATGAAGCGTTCACTCTACTTTATAAACTAAACCTTAAAAGACTGGATGATTTCGAATATCGGGAATTCTCGGATTCGGCTCTGGAATTGGCAGGAAAGATGATAGCGGCTAATCCAAAGTCAGCCAATCATGTCAGGACTCTTTTAACCAAAATAAATATTCGAAATAATGGGGCCGACCACGAAGCCTACCTCAATCTTTGCGACTCCCTTCGGAGAAATAAACTGTTTCCGAATGCAATCGAAGCCTATGCCCGCTTGGGAGCAAACCTTCAAAACGCTTCAAATAGTCCCCTCAAGGGAATTGTCGCTATTTGGCCAATCTATTGTCACCTGAAATTGTACGAGGCATATGCGCCCCACGCCGCCTCGAATCCTCAATACGCGAAAGCAGCCAGTCAATCGTTCAACACCGCCGCCCAAGGATTAAAGAAGCTCGAGGAGAATCCTCCCAAACGTCAAACCAATGAATACTCTCTATATAAGTTGTTGCGGGCTTTGCTGCGAATACAGTATGCAAAACGTTATGAAGCTCAAGGGAGCAAGGAGCAAGCTGCGGAATACTACAGGCAATCAGTGCTTGAAGTCACCGAAGGCATAGTTATGGCGCGCGTGGGCTTGGATTGGTTGCCCGAATCTTTGCTCATGGCCGGAGGCGCCTATGAAAAACTGAATCTTAACGATGCAGCCCGCAACGTATACCGACAGGTAGAAATTTTCTATAAAGATTCAAATTGGGCGGCCGAAAGCAAGAAACGCATAGCTGCCTTGCCACCGTCTTGAAATGTTTTACGTATTTGACGATAACGGCCCACCTATGACATCAGGTATTAACATTAAAATTATGAAAATAGGAAGTTTACGACATTTACTATCAACGCTTGTCGCGTTCGCGGTTCTGTGCCCGGGCATGCTGGCAACAACGGCTCACGCCCAAACGAAGTCCTTCGGTCAGCAACTGATGGAGTCACTGGGCTGGACGTTCCTCATCCCTTTTCTCCTCATGATTGTCGGAGGTATCACACTCATCATCTACAACGGCATAGCCATCAGAAAAAAGGCATTCGTGAAGGAAGAGGTCGTAGAGCCCATTCTTCAAGAAGTGAGCAGGCTTAACATCGATGGGGCGCGCGCACTTTGCGAACAGTACAAGCTTCCCGTAACTGCGGTACTGAAGGCAGGCCTTGATAGAATCCAAGACGACGAACTGGATACCGATTCAATAGAAAAAGGATTGGAGGAAGCCTCGGCGATTGAATTGGCAAAACCTTATACCTGGATCAACATGTTGAATACCATAGGTTCGATCGCTCCTATGATTGGATTGCTCGGAACCGTTACTGGTATGATTGGAGCCTTCAACGTACTCACTGAATCCGGCATGGGTGGAGAATCCAGTCAGAAAATGGCAGGAAATATCGGTAGTGCCTTGTGGACCACTGCCTCCGGTTTGATTGTCGCCATACCTACCCTTGTCGCCTATTTTGTTTACAAAACAAAATTCGGTACCATTGCCGCTGAAGTAAATCGTGTAGCGGGCAACATGGTATTTACATTAGTTCGTGCAGCTCGCGGAGGATTCGATGAAGAAGGAGGTGAAGGAGAAGAATATTACGAAGAGGAGGAAGGCAACGCAATGGCTCCTCCTCCCCCTGGAATTCCTTCCCCGCCAGCTTAAGAATTTCCAATTGTAGCTAAACACTAATTTCTAAAGTTAATCAGACTCCTTTATGAAAGGGTTTCAGGCCGAAGAAAGCAACGATGCTCCTGATTTGACGCCAATGATCGACGTCGTCTTCTTGCTGATCGTATTCTTCATGGTCGTTGCCCAGCAAATGTCCGAGCAATACGTAGAACTGGAAGAGATGGCTGTGGCTAGCCGATCTGCGGTGAAGGAGTCACCTCCACCGCGCACGATAATCACGATAGACGACACACCCGATGGACAAAAGTTCTACTGGGGAGAATCGGAAATCGATCTCAACCAAGTTGGTTTTTACGTCAGCAAACATCCCGAGTGGAAAGTTTTTTTAAGGGTTCATCCAAAAATCACCCACTCCTTGGTTCAAGACGTCTTGAAGGAAATAGGTAACGCTGGCCAAGCCGATATCATCTTTGGCACATGGCAGGTCGCAAACGGAGGAGGAGAGTAACGATATGGAATTCTTCAAGAAGCTCTTAAAGGAAGAGGATACTGTCGATCTTACTCCAATGATCGACGTAACATTCTTACTATTGATCTATTTCATGGTGACCACCATGTTGAAACAACCTGAAGCGGAACTCTCCATTCAACTCCCTGGCAAGCCTGCGAATAGCGATCTTAAGCCGATGCCCCTGCTTAGCGTCGAAATAGGCGATTATGGTCAAGTTATCTTAAATGGATCAGAAATTGAGCAAGCAACAACTTCAACGGGAGCTCCAAATTACGAAATGTTGGATTTGGTAGCCAATTTGAAGCAACAAAAGAGTATGCGGGATCAACTCATTGCAAGTGGGGCCAGATCGAAGGAGGAAGCTGAATTAAAAGTCCAAATAGAATCTTCAGGCATTGCCGAGCATCAATCATCGATCAGCGTGTTAAATGCTTGTTCTACAGCAGGTATCGAAAAAATCACTTTTGCTTTCGAATAGTACTTGTTTCCGAAGTTACGGAAGGCATCCCATTGTTCGTTTTTTTGTAACATCCCTCTTCCCCCCTTTTAAGATGTCGATTGTAAAGAAATTCCTGCACACGCGGATGCGCGTTAACGATCTTGAACAAACGGTTGCCTTTTACCAAAAGGTTTTCGGGTTGGAAGTGACCAAGCGACACGAGTCCCCGCGCGGCTCAAAACTCGTTTTTCTCGCCGTACCGAATAGTGACGAGGAAATAGAAATCACATATTTTCCGGACTCAGGCTCGGTAGAAGTTCAAGAAGACCTTATGCACCTAGCGTTTGAGGTTGAAAACATGGACTCGTTCGGGGAACACATTCAATCGCTAGGAGTAGAATTCAGTGACGGCCCCACACAAAGTTCCACTGGATCGATTTTCGCTTTTGTAGATGCTCCTGAAGGTTACGAAATAGAAGTTATCCAGCGACCTTAGAAGCTTTTTTGACCCTAACCAAATACTGAGGCTTCACGGATTATATGATCTGGAATTCCGCCCTGTCTCTATGTATTTACCGGATCCCGTAATAGTTGTCATGGGTGTTTCCGGATGCGGAAAAAGCACAATCGGTTCTGCTCTCGCCGAACGTCTCAAGTGTTCGTTTCTTGAAGGAGATGATTTTCACCCCCGAGAGAACAAAGTCAAAATGGGCGATGGCATCGCCCTCAATGATAATGACAGAAAAGGGTGGTTCACGGCGATTAGAAACGCCTTGGAGAAGAAGTCGAGTCTTGTTGTAGTTTCATGTTCTGCCCTCAAGCAAAAGTACCGAAATTTTATTTCGGAATTAAACCGACCAGTCTTATATCTCCATCTTATCGGGAATCACTCATTGCTAAAGGAACGGATTGAGAGCAGATCCGGACACTTCTTCGACTCAAAATTGCTTGATAGCCAAATTGAAACACTTGAGCCTCCTGCTGATGATGAGCTTGCCGTTATCATCGAAATTTCCGATACTGTTGAAAATGTCGTGAATTCCTGTATCCACGGTTTAAAACCATACCTACCTGCCTCACCAAGATAAGCCTCCATGCATTACATGAAAACTACTCTCATTCGCTATGCCATCGTAACAGGCTTTTTACTTATCTTCGGTCTCTCATCCGGATGCATTACAAACACCACCAATTCAGCAGAGGGCAAGGGTTCAGCGGGCAAGGAATGGAAATTCGTCTTCGATGGAAAAACACTGGGAGATTGGAAAGTAACCGACTATGCAGGCAGGGGTGAAGTTAGTTTCGATGAAAACGGGAGTCTCGTCCTCGGAATGGGGATCGAGTTGACAGGGGTCCACTTGCCGGGTGGAGGTGATTACCCAACCATCGATTATGAAATTGCTCTACAAGCCAAGCGGGCACAAGGAGGCGATTTCTTCTGCGGTCTAACCTTTCCTTACCAAGATTCCAACGCCACCCTTATTCTCGGTGGATGGGGGGGTGCTCTCGTCGGCATATCAAGCATCGATGACTTTGATGCATCCGAAAATGACACAGGAGACGTATATGTCTTTGAAGAGAATCGCTGGTACAACATGCGTCTTCGTGTAACCAAGGCGAAGCTGGAGGCATGGATAGATGAAAAGAAAATTATAGACTGCGAAGTCGACAATCGAAAGATAAGCATGCGTGCAGGCGAAGTGGAACTCGCTGCCCCGCTAGGGCTTTGCAGTTATGCCACCACAGGAGTTATTCGTAATATGCGCATCCGAAAATTAACCCAGTGAACCTTTAAACCAAAAAAAGTAACCATTCGACAACATAACCTAAACTCCATCTTTACTAAACACTAACTACCATGAAATCTATCCGCATTCTCTCTCTCGTTTCGCTCACGCTCGCCGCCACCGCGACATTCGCCCAAGACAAGGGTGCCAAACCAGTGGCAGCTCCACAGCAAAAACTGGAACTCGTCAAGGTTGCCTCTCTCAATACGATTGAATCGAATCAAGAATTTCAGAAAAATGTACAGCTCGTTCAACAACAGCGCACCTTAGCCGTTCAATTGCTCTCAAAACTTCAGAATGAGCAAGACGAACAAAAGCACGCAGGATTGAAGAAACAATTGGAAGATCTTCAAGCCAAGTTGAATGAGAACAACAAGTTGATGTTCAAAACCTACGGTTTCACTCTAAACCGAAATTACGTACTGACTGTTGAAAAGGCACATGTCCACATGTGGGTTACCGCCGAGGAAGCAGCCGCGATCAAGGCACGCACTGCAACCACAGGCAAGGATGATAAAGGTAATGCAAAAAAAGACGATGGCAAAAAGCCTGGCGGTCTTCGCGGTCTTTTTGGCGGGAACAAGAAAAAATAAGTCGCTTTTCCCTAATTGTCCCTTTGGGCATGGAGCGACTTTTGGGCTTCAAATCTTAGATACCCTGAAAACTACTTATTCCTCGTGGATTTCCTCCCAAGCATACGCACTGTATCGATAAAATCTTCGTGGAGATTTTGAGGATGTGTCATAGTAAATCCATTCACCAGCACCGGATTCTGATTGGTAGAGATTGGGATATACATAAGAACTAGTCCATAGCCAACCGATCGTAGGGTCGTAAAGCCAAATTGAGTTCGTATCGGTATTCTCATTTTCACGGTAAATCCAACCGTGGTGCTCGTGGAACAACCAGCCGAAGTTAGTATCGTAGTAGTTGCCAAACCATGTGAAGTTTCGCCAACCGTTACCCAAATTCTCGGCGTAATCCCAGGTGTGTTCGGCATGGTCGAGTACAAAAATGCGAACACTTGCGGGAGAGGTAGTGATGTTGCCGTCGGACAAGGTAACGAAAATGTCATAAACGTTGTCGGCATCGGCATCTGTCGGCAACTCGAAGTCTGGGGCAATCTTGAACGAAAGTAGGCCAGAAGTTGTATTCAAATCGAACAGTTGAAAATCTCCCTCTTCCTGAAGGCTGAAAGTGATTGTATCGCCATCCTCGTCCTCGCCAATGAATGTTAGAATTGTTCGATTGTTCTCAATAACATTTTCCTGAACTATGCCTGCGGTAAGATTATTCAAGAGTCTGGGCGAAACATTTAGCTTAGAAAAAACTGCCGTTATGCTCCTATTATCGTTCATGGTCACAGAAATGTTTGCAAAACTGCTGTTTGCATCTTCCTTCCATTTCGTAAAAACATGTCCCGAGAAGGGTGTTGCCACGAGAGTGATGTTTGAGTCAACGGCATAAAGGAAACTTGCGCTCGAGGAGATCGACTGTCCATCGGAGGTCAAAACTTCGCCCAATCCCTCAATTGCTACAGTCAAAGTGTAATCGGTTGGAGGTTCAAAAGTATCGTCAAGGATAGAGATTAGTAAAGTGGCGGCAGAACTATCGATGCCATCGGTAATAGTGATCTCCAAACCGTAAGCGTGGTTTTTGCCGGAATCGTCGGGGTTTTCGAAGTCGGGAGGGATAAGAAAACTAAGAATCCCCGTGCTTGAATTTAGGTCGAAACGGGCAGAATCCGTTCCGGAAAGAGCAAAGGTTACAGTGTCACCGTCTTCGTCGGATGCGTTAAGGTCTATGGCGATTATGGCATTTTCGGTCAAAGTGATGGAGAAGCTGCTATCGGTCAGCGTGTGCGAAAACTCAGGAACGGCATTGAGCTTGCTGAAGGCAGCGACAACAGTCTTGTTGCCGTCCATTGTAAGCGTAAGAGGATTGTCGGTGCCGTTGGCATCTCCCGTCCACCTGGAGAAGACATAGCTTGTGCCCGGCGTTGCCGTAATGGAAGCAGTGTCGTGAAGCTCGTAGGTACCCTCGCCCGTATCCGAGACTGCCCCATCTCCTTCCGTTTGCGTGACAAGATTGACATAAATGGGGGTGTTGGAACCCGAATCGTTAACAGTAACTCGAAGTGTAATGGAGTTGGAAGGAGCTTCAGAATCAGTGTAAAAAACGGTGAGGTTATATATATTGTCTGAATTTGAGTCGGCGGGAGAAGCGAAGCTGGGGGGGGTTAGAAATCGAATAACTCCGGTATCAGAGCCGATTGCAAAAAGAGATTCGTCTCCGGAGTCACCAAGGGTGAAGGAGATGGCATCGCCGTCCACATCGGAAACCGAAAGGGTCACTACGGATACATTGCCTTCTGTGGAAGTGACCGCCAGTTCACCCGCCTCTATCGAATTAGTAAGAACCGGTGCAGAGTTTATACGATATTCGTAAGCACCTAAGTCCGGACCGGAACCATAACGGGTTTTGCCTAGAAGATCGGAAGAGAGATAGCCACTAGCGGAGAGGGACGCTTGATCGATTGCAGGAGAAGATGCCTGCAAACCAAGATCATCATCTTCCGTGCCGACTAAATTATCTGCTCCATCTGGATCAATGAAGAGAGGATCGTCCGAAAGATTTGCGGTACCGCTTGGCAACCCTTGGGACTGCGAGGATAAGAAAATAGAATTATTAATCCGAGCGGTTCCCGTGTTTTTGTAAATATCCGGGAACGTATTTGCCGAATTATTCCAAATAATGGAGTTTTCGATTTCAATTGTTTCACCCGGAAAAAGGAGTGTTACACCACCTTCTTGAGCCACATTCCCATATAAAGAACAGTTCACAAAGCGAGTAGTGCCATCAGCTTGAAGAACACCGCTCCTATAGTTTGCTTTATTTCCAGAAATGACACAGTTGACAAAAGACGTCGACGTGGTGCCGTTTGCCAGCATAGCCATACCCCCACTGGAATCAGAACTCCCATTCGCCTCGTTGCCGATAAACCGACAATTCGTAAAAGACATGCTCGTCGTTCCCCAAGCCGAAACAGCACCTCCAGAATTACTATAATTCCCAAGAAAGAGGTTATTTGTTGCCTGTAAGTTCTGTCCTCCGGAAACATAAATTGCACCACCATAATCGTTGGCAGAATTGTATCGAAATTCGTTGGCACTGAGCACTGGAAGAGAAGTCGAGTCAATTGAGATAGCACCTCCAGAATTCGACGCAGCTGCATTCAGGGTAAAAATACAGTTCGAAATCGTGGGTGAAGCATTATTTAAATGGATAGCACCACCGTAGTTGTTGGCATTGGTAATGTTGCCAGTAAAGGAGCAACGTAAAATCGTTGGCGACGCATTTTTAAAATAGATGCCCCCTCCCCCATTCCAAGAAAGGTTTTGATTGGATGTGAAATTGGAATCTGAAAGTGAGCCCGTAGTTTCTTCCCAAAGTATTGCCCCGCCTTCATGAGTAGCCTTATTTGCAGTAAAAGAGTTAAAAGATCCTGCTATGGAACCCCCTTTGAGCCGGATTGCCCCGCCACCGTTCGAATTAAGACTTTGGTTGGTGGAAAAAGAACTAGAGTTGAGTGTTATGTTCGAATTTAGGCTGTTAATAGCGCCACCGTAAAAATAGGAGTGATTTGAAACGAAGCTACAGGCAGTTAAGGCAAGAGTGGAAGAGTTTAGATCAACTGCGCCCCCATCACCAGTTGAACCCGTTGTATTTCCGTTGAAAGTGCAATTCTCAAGCGTGGCGTTAGATTCATTCAAGAAGATGGCTCCTCCCTTTTGGTTCGCAACATTACTGGAGAAAATGCAGTTTTTGATCGTAAAAGCCGAATACTCAGCCCAAATCGCACCTCCTTTACCTCGATCGTCAGAATAATTTTCACTGGCATTTCCATTACTTATGGTAAAGCCGTCAAGGGTGGCATTCGTGGTGGGGATCACCACATGATAACAATTGTCGCCAGAAACATCAGGATCGCCGATATCGCCAGAGAGAATGGTTATATTCGCCGAGTAATCCCTTTGGCTTAGGGAGGTTTCCCCCCCCGCAAACCCTCCGTACAAAGGAATGTCCGGGGGAAGCAAAAAGGCCGATGGTCGAACTGTTCCTGGCTTATATATGCCTTCGGCAACCCACACCTCTGAAAAGGGATGCGTTGATCGCAACGCAACAGCCAAATCCGTATAGGCATTAGCCCAACTTGATCCATCACCAGCGCCGGATGCATCAACGTCGACGTAAAGAATAGTTGACCGACTAGCGATAAAGTTGTGAGCGACTGAGTCTCCAGAAAGTGAAGTTACCGAAACAGTCGCAGGTAGAAAAGTGTGACCTATTTTGCTAGGTGTCATGATTCCACTCCAACCCTCGGCGACTTCATGCCGAAAGGTGCCATTTGCGTCGGTTGCCACTGCTCCACCTCCATTAGAAAAAGTCATGGTGGCTCCAGAAATTCCGAAGCCGAGTGAGTTGGTCGCTAGACCTGCAATAAGGTGAGAATTTGTGGTGGTTGTCCCAGAATCCATTTCGGTTGCCAAGACCGTGGTCGAGTTGACGCCTGTTGCAGAAAGGATGATTGTGGCACTACCGTTGACCGTATCAGAATCCAGACGGGCAGATATTTGCAAAGGATGCGGAAGGTTCCAATTGCTCGAGTCAAAGGTCATCGATGAAGGACTGGTTATCATCAAGTCGGCATCACCGCCGGCAACATGGGAAATGTTAACCGACAAGGGAGAGGTAGGCTTTACCGCAAGTCGGACGGAAAACGATGTTGAATTCCCTTCTTGGATCGCCACCGAAGAGAGGGAAGGAACAATACCCTGCACGACTGCGGAACGGAAATTGGCCACATAAGGGCTAGTAAACGCAAGAACCTGAGCGTTATCCTCCGAACCTATGTTTCCAGTCGCCGTTCCAAGATAAAAAACATCGGGATTGGAGAAGAAAGGTATTGTGTTAGGAAAGGTGGAGGTAGGTTCGGTATCGTATGACATCACCGTAGCGTATCCGGGATTCCCTGAAAGCCATCGTTTACCATAGGAAAAAGATCTGAATTCATAACCGTCGTCCACACCACTGGAATCCTCTCTGTTATGCAAGCAACCCATGTTGTGACCGAGTTCGTGGGCCAAGGTGTATGAAGGAGCGCCGATTTGATCCCAAACGCTTACGCTGAATCCTTGAGAGGCGAAATCCAAACTGGGGTACATCATGGTATTGGCTAATCCTCCCGAGCTACTCTCAGTAGCAAGCATAGCCACGAGATCGGCACCATATTGATCGCGGAGGTCATGGACATTATCCATATAGCCGTCATTCGGATTCTCGAGACGTGCTAAATCCGTTTCTAAATTTCCAGTTTGATTATAATTAATTTCCGAGAAATGAACTAGGCGAAGTTGCAGGTTCACGCGGCTGTTGCGATAACAAAGGTTGGCATCAGCCACAGCCTTGACTGCATCAGCTTCAAGAAGGGATAATCCACCGGCGGCAGTTGCCACAGAACCAGGAGAGACAATTAGTAAATCAATAAGATTACCATCCCCATTACGCCAAGTCTTGGTGCGACGATGCCGTCGTGGATCACTCGGCAAGTCTTTCTTGGTTAAGCAACCACCGCAAGGGCGTTTCTTCGAAATGACTTGCTTAATCTCAGGCTGTCTACGTTGCCCCCGTAAAGAATAGGCGCGACCACTAGAAAAATGAATAGAACCACTGACCATGTTATCGACCTTGGCAAACGTAACAAACCCCGCAGTTGCCTTCATTAACTGCCCGGTCCAAGAAAAATCTCCTCCACCTAAATCAGTACTGGAAATCCGCTGGGCTTCGACATTTTCTCCATTAGCCAATCGCAGGACGATATCAGCAGAGAGGAGGTTCGCGTCATCAAGCGAATCACTAGCGAAAGTGAATGATGAAAATATCGCCACCAGCAGGTAGGAGCCAAAAAAACAAAAAAAGGGTTTCATTGCCATAAATCTCTGCGTGGACTGATTTACGTTCAAGCCAAATCTAAAATTCATAAAAAATCATCTTCATTACTAGTTCACTCCACTTCGAAGAAAAGCAAGTAGATCGAGAACTTCGTCTGGATTCATGGAGTTGATCAAGCCAGGCATCATAGCGGAAAGTTTGGATGGTTTAGTTTTCTTGATTTCTGCCTTAGGGATTTTAAGAATATGATCAGGAGCCATGGGCGTTGGCATAATGAGTATGTGACCATCTTCTTCTCCCAAGATTCGGCCGAACTGTTCGGTACCGTCATTTTTTTCTACCATGCTGTTGTGGTACTGGTCTGAAATCACATTGTTCGGGTTAAGGATGGCGTCCGCAAGGTCGCGAGTCCCAAAACGAGTTCCTGCACCGGTTAGGTCGGGTCCTCCCAAGCCTCCTTCGCTACCAAAGCGATGACAGTTTGCACACAAGCCAGCTTGAAACATGGCGTGTCCATTTTTTAGGTCTCGATCATTCAATCCCTCCTTTTCGGCAAGTTTGCCAACAGCTTCAACTGTCCATGTGCGGCCAGGACCCTTGGGTCTTGGAAGCACCGCGGCAATAGTAGTGGTAAGCTCTTCGCTTAAGGCTTCCAGTCGCGACCTTTCCTGAACCGGTACGTTTTTGAGGGCTTCCTTTTTTATATTATTGAGAAAGCCGGAGAAGCTGTTCCCGCCACGAAAACGTTTGGCATTGTTAAACCAACTAAAGAAGCTTTTACGCAGATTAGGGGTCCAGCCAGCCTTGGCGACGCGGAGACAGTAAGCATAGTGAATTTGTTGTTTCTCGGGTCGCGAGTCTAGAGTGGCAAGGAAGGCATTTCCGTAGCCACTTCTTGCGAGGAGTTTAGCGTCAAGATAGTCGTCCTGTTCATTCCGATTTTGGGCTAACATGGGAATGGTTTTTGCAGGAACTGAATCGGCCTCAAGATAGGTAAGCATCGTGCAAAGCTCACGATTAAGTGCGTCGGTGGCTGCAGGGTAGTGGGGATCCAATTTCCCGATTATCTTCAACGCAGTTTTTGGGGAAGGTCTACCAAGACGGGCAAAGACAAGACCATAGTTGCGCAAAAGATGCAATTGCTGAACCTCGCTTAGCTTAACCCAATCAAGACGAGCGAGAGCAATGAGGATTTTGTCTCGCAAGTCAGAGGAACCATTGCGAGCAAGAGCCGTAACAGCAGAAAGCAAAACCTGAGAACCCTTTTCGCCCAAAGCCTTGGACGACCATGTGTCAACTGGTTGATGTTCTAGAGCAACACGGGCAGCATTACGAATGAAACGATCTTCGCTGCCAAGGTTCTTCCAGATATTGTCAAGGTCTCCCTTGTTTCCCGGACGCTGCAAATCTTCCATTGAGTGACGGATCTTTCGGAGATCTTGTCCATCGACAAAGCTTCCGTAAACTGCCTTAGTTGATTCTTTGCCCGAGTAGGAAACTTTATAAAGAAAAGATTTCGATCCACGCCCGCCAACCGCAAAATACATAGATCCGTCTTGCGGGTGGATTATGGCATCAGTCACGGGAAGAGGTTTTCCGCCCACGAACTCTTCCCTCACTGCCTTGTAGGAACTGCCGTCGGGCTTCAAATGAATGGCCCAAATGGAACCATAAGTCCAGTCGAGTGCGTAGATGGCCGATTGATACTTGGAAGGAAATTTTGCACCCGATCCTGAAATTACGCCCGTTGGAGATCCGGGACCGATGTCCACCACCGCAGGCAAAGTATCGGCATAGTAAGGAGGAAACTTGCCAGACCCATTTCGCCAACCGAACTCTCCCCCATTCACGGCGTGGCAAATTCGCGTCGGGCGATACCATGGTGAGCCTGCATCCCATTCCATATCGGAATCGTATCCGAACAATTCGCCATCGCCATTGAAGGCAATTCCATAGGTGTTGCGAAATCCAGTGCTCACCAACTCCCATGCTTTGCCCTCGGGGTCAGTTCGACAGATCCAACCTCCTGGAGCCATGACGGATCGAGCATGCCCCCGAGCATCAGGCATGCGGGGAAGCAATTGATCTTCCTGCCAAACCTTTGGCACCAAGAAGCCTTCCGGTGAAGGCAGTCGAGTCATATTCCCTGCGACAATATAAAGTTTCTTTCCATTCGGTCCCAATTCCACATCGTGAGGCCCATGCTCCCCTCCCCCGGATATCGCTCTTAGTTTTTCAAATTTGTCGAACTGATCGTCGCCAGTGGTGTCCTTAAGGCGATAAAGGCCGCTTCCGGGACCTCCATTAGCACATACATAAAGGCTATCGAATGCCCAAAGCATGCCCTGCCCACCCGTCATTTTAGCATCCATCTTCTCAACGGAAATTTCTTCTTCTCCACTTGGCAAAGTGATGCGAAAAAGACCCGCACGGCCTTGATCACTGGCGTAAATTCGACCTTTATCATCTACGGCAAGGCTCACCCACGAGCCCTGAGAACGCGGGACGTCATAAACCATTTCCACCTTAAATCCATCGGTGTGACGAAGTGTATTGTTGGCGATCCCTGCGGGCCTAGATGCTGAGGGGTTTCCACCTCCACCTGAAAATACATTGCCCCATGGATCATCCCCAATCGTACCGACTACAACAGGTTCTTTTCCGTTGGGAAAACCTTCCATTTTCCAGTTGGTCGCCTCTCCAAGAAGATCCTTGGGAGCCTTATCGACAAAACGCCAAGAATCGTCGGTTACGATCACGGTCTTCTTGCCATCCGCGTTAGTGACTTCCAATTGCAACACAAAACCCGCCGGACCACCGGCGTTTTGGGCTATAACCGCAATCACATTGCCACCCTTCTTCAGCAGTTTCTTGACATCTGCAGATACCGCCGCATTCCAATTTCCACTGGAACCGATAGATTTACCATTAACGAATACCGTGCTGCTGTTATCGCAAGTAAACAGAATCTTGGCTGCTTTCGGAGCACTTGCCAAATCTACCGTTTTGGCAAAATAAAGTGGGTTGTTGGGCCGATCGCCTCGAGCATCCCAAATCCATTTGGCTTTGGGTTGAGCGGCTTTCACGCCGAAATCAAGAAGAAAAGCTAACGCTAAGAAAATAGAAAGGATACGATAAGTAAACATAGTGAAAAAAGAACGATAAGTGGTTAAACCAGCAAAGCAAAAAGCTACACTTTACAAGCTTTCGTTCCTAGATGAAAAGATGCTTCACACAGATAATTGAATTTCGAAATAAACTCCTCTAAGGATTACAGCCTTCTACTTTTTGCTCTCTCAAGCGAAGCTGACCACAAGCTGCGTCGATGTCATGACCTTTCTCTGTGCGAAGAGTCACCGCAGGCGGGTGTCCTCTCTCTACAGTTTGAAGAAAGGTTCTGATACGGTTCTCGGAAGGTCGTTTCCATTCAAGCCCCTCAACCTTGTTATATGGAATCAGGTTCACCTTGGCTCGAAGCCGGCGGGCGTGGGCAGCAAGCATTGTGGCTTGGACAGGATCATCGTTCACTCCGTCGATGAGAATGTATTCGAGCGTGATCATCTTGCGACGAGTTCGGACAAAGGTTTCACAGGCGTCGAGTAGCTCGGCCATGGGATAGCGCTTGTTGATCGGCATAATTTTCTCGCGAGTGGCGTCGTCGCCGCCATGAAGAGAGATAGCGAGGCGGATTTGCGCAGGGTAAGAGGCAAGTTCCAGAATACGCGGAACAAGTCCGCTCGTGGAAAGGGTTACGTGTCGGGCGCCGATTCCCAATCCCTTAGGAGATAGAATCACGTCGAGGGCGGGCAAAAGCGCGGGTAAATTTGCGAGAGGTTCGCCCATTCCCATGAAAACGAGGTTGTCGACCCTCCGACTCGCCTCGTTCCTCGCGAGAAGGATTTGGCCTAAGATTTCTCCCGTCGAGAGGTTTCGCTTCAATCCATCGAGTCCACTTGCGCAAAACTTACACCCTAGAGCACACCCGACCTGAGTAGAAACGCAAAGCGTGAGGCGCGAAGCACGAGAGCCATCCGTACCGAGCGTGGCTGGAATCAGGACGCTTTCGATGAACTGCCCGTCACGCAAGCGCCATAAAAATTTGCGAGTTACGTCGGCAGACCCTTGAACGCGGGCTTGCTCCATTGGTCGAATCTCCCACTCCTTCGCCAAACGAGTACGGAGGTCAGCAGGTAAATTGGACATGGCATCGAAATCGAGTACCCCTTTATCGTAGACCCATTGACGAATTTGCTCCGCTCTATATGCGGGAACGTCGGGAAAGTCCCAATCCTCTGGAGATTTGTCTGTAAGAAGAGGACGTAAGGATGTTTCGCTCATTCGAACAAACACCTAAAGAATGCCCACGGTTTGCGCGAGCGGAATTGACCGAAAATCTGGAGCGAACCTTTAGGCTAACAGTTGTTCTATCGGTTCGGCGCCTTCTACCCCCACTAAGCGACGATCGAGGCCGCCATAGAAATAGCTTAGGGCATTGGGGTCGAGTCCCAGAAGATGTAAAATGGTGGAATGTAAGCGCTTGACGTGGAAGCGATCGACAACGGCGGCGCTACCAAGTTCATCAGTCTCGCCCACACTAATCCCGCCCTTTATCCCGCCACCGGCCATCCACATGGTAAAGCCGTAAGAGTTATGATCCCGACCCGTGCCTTTCGCATATTCTGCAGTGGGTTGGCGACCGAATTCGCCACCCCAAACAACGAGAGTCTCATCGAGTAACCCTTGCTGTTTAAGATCTTTTAGAAGACCGGCTATAGCTTTGTCCGTATTGCCTGCATGATAGGTGTGATTCTTTACAAGATCACCGTGTGCATCCCAGTTGGCGTCGTTGTGGTTTCCTCCTGAGTAAATTTGGACAAAGCGCACTCCACGCTCAACAAGACGACGAGCAAGTAAACATTTCCGACCAAAATCTTCGGTTTTGGAACCATCAATACCGTAAAGCTTCTTGATGTGATCCGGCTCCTTGTCCAAGTCAACAGCCTCGGGAGCCGATGCCTGCATCTTATAAGCAAGCTCATAAGAGGCTACTCTAGCAGCAAGGTTAGTATTGTCGTAGCGCTCTGAAAGATGTCCCTCATTTATGTTTCGAAGGTGATCCAAAAGCGTACGCTGTTCGGTCTTGCTCATCCCATTTGCATTTTCGAGATCAAGAATTGGGGTTCCTTGAGAACGTAGAACCGTGCCTTGGTAACTAGCCGGCATATAACCACTGGACCAGTTCTTGGCACCGCTGATAGGACCGCCGGTCTTATCAAGCATTACCACGTAACCGGGAAGATTCTCGTTAACGCTACCCAGACCGTAGTTTACCCATGAACCAATGGATGGATGGCCGGAAAGCACTTGGCCGGCATTCATCATTAGCATAGCGGAACCATGAATGGGTGAATCCGCAGTCATGGAATGGACGAAGGCAATATCGTCAACACAGGTAGCAACATTTGGAAAAAGGTCAGAGACCTCTTTGCCGCATTCGCCGTATTTGTTGAATTTCCATTTAGGTCCAACCACTCGGCTTTTGCTACGTTTACCACCACGACCAAAAGTTTTCACATCGATGGTCTTTCCATCGAGAGGATAAAGCTTTGGCTTGTGGTCAAAAGTGTCTACGTGACTTGGGCCACCATACATGAAAAGAAAGATGACCGATTTGGCCTTACCTTTATAATGAGGCTCCTTGGGTGCTAGCGGATTGACGAATTTCGCCATTTCCTGAGCAGTGGCTTGTGACTGGAAAAAACCGTCCTGAGCGAGCATACCCGTTAGCCCAAGAGAGGCAAAACCTCCACCAATGTCTTTGAGAAACTCACGGCGATGCACTTGTCCGCAGAATGTGTTTTGTGGCTTGTTCATGATATTTTAGATAAGGGAGTAGAAAAATTATAAGGGCTTAGTCCAAGTAGACAAATTCATTAAGGTTGAGGGCAAGGAGGGCAAAGCGTTCCAAAGCGACTTCTGCGGAAACGCCGCCCTTAGATCGCATGTCTTTAATCATTGCCAAACCCGAACTGACTTCTTTGTCAGAGGGCTTCCTTGAGAAAGCGATCTCAAAAGCTCGAGCAACTTGATCCGCGGGAGCAGTACCAGCTTCGTCGCGAAGTCGCTTGGCAAAAACCTTCGCCGAATCGTTCATGAACTTCCCGTTAAGCATATTTAGAGATTGCGTGGGCACGGTAGTGGTAAAGCGAACGGGGCAAGATGTATCCATGTCGGCCATGTCGTGGTTGATAAGGATGGGCATTTGCATAGAACGCTTTACTTTTACGTAGACGCTCCGACGATTGGACTCTTCTGGAGAAGACCTACCCCAGCCCGCTCCTGGACGAGAGGCGGTTGCAAGTACGATCTGAGGAAGTGGCGGCGTAATGCTCGGTCCACCGGGCTTCAAGTTGAGAGTCCCGCACGCAGACAAAATGGAGTCCCGAACCTCTTCGGCGGTAAGTCGACGCATATCAAAGCGCCAAAAAAGGTTATTAACAGGATCTTTTTCGAAAGCTAAGTCATTGGGGGCAGATGAACGCTGATATGCGTTGGAAGTCATGATCAATTTGTGCATTGCCTTGATGTTCCAGTCGCGCCCCATGAACTCGAGTGCCAACCAATCGAGCAAAGCTGGGTGAGTGGGCTTTAATCCCTGAAAGCCATAATCGCTGGTGGTCCGCACAATACCGCGACCGAAATGATGCTGCCAAACGCGATTCATCATTACACGGGCAGAAATAGGATTGTCCTTAGAGGTAATCCATTCAGCAAGAACGCGACGGCGACCAGAGGTTTTGGGAGTCTTGTAACTATCCGGAATAACGGCGGCGGGTGGGCGTAAAACGCTCGGGAAAGAGGGTTGAACAACATCCCCTTCAAGAACAGGGTTCCCGCGATGCAAGACTTTGATAATGTTGTTTCCGGACTCGGCCACAGCCATAACTTCGTATTTGCTCGCCGATGGCTTTTGCCCGGCATGATTAGAAAGATCACGGGTAATGCGTCGATGGTTCTTCAGAGCTGAATCCCCTATGTAGTCCTTGCCAAACTTGCGCATCAGCGAAGCTAGATCAGCGAACTGATCGGAGGATGACACCCCGACGTCGACGAATTGTCCTCCCCCGGTTTGCAGGCAATGGACGGCGAGAACGTTTTTGCCAGTCTGAAGTACATCTGCAGCGACCTTGGAGACATCGTGCGTTTCATAATTGGAAACATGCCCAGCCAATTCCTTCACTAGTTTACCGTTGAGATAGATTTTCACGTCTTCGTCGTGATGAACGTTAAGCGAAAGATTGTTCGGAACAGCGGCCAGACGAAAACTTGTTCGCATCCAGATTGCCTTGCTACGCCATTCTGTTCGGACGACAGCACCCGGAGTGCCCTTGACTCCAAAACCTGCCTTTCCGGAATCCCACTTGGAGTCATCGTAGGCGATCTCGAACCAGTGATCGTCTGGTTTTTTTGTGGAGTAATTCCAAGCAACTTCCCCGGAACGGGCATCATGCAGGATGATGTTCTGCTTTGCCTTGGTGTTTTTTCCGGGTTTGTTCACCTTGATCTCAGGTTGCCTCAGTTCAAGTTCCTCAAGAAAATCTTTCTCAATTTTATCTAATTGGCGGCGTAGATCACCATCCCTCTTTGACCACTGCTCAAACTGCTTGTCATACGCGCCATTTCCCGAAAAACTCTCGACCTTTACGAGGTTGGTTTTGCCTTTCCCATGGTTCGATACGTTGGCGAAGAAAGAAAGCAAGGAATAGTAATCCTTAGTGGGAATGGGATCGATCTTGTGATCATGGCAACGAGCGCAACCAATCGTCATTCCCAGAAAAACATCACTGGTAGTCCTCAGAATGTCGTCAAGATAATCGTATCTAGCTTTTTTTCGGTCTGCGGGTTCATCGTCCCAAATCCCTAGACGGTGAAAACCTGTGGCAGTAATGGCATCGGCATCGGCATCGGGTAATTCATCCCCGGCAAGTTGTTCCTGAACGAAACGGTCGTAAGGCTTATTGTCGTTAAAGGCCTTGATGACATAGTCACGGAAACGCCAAGCCATCGGTTTTTCACTGTCTCTTTCATATCCATTTGTTTCTGCGTAGCGAACTAAGTCCAACCAGTGGCGGCCCCATTTTTCTCCGTATTGAGGGGAAGCTAGTAAACCATCGATAACTTCCTCAAAGGCATCGGCTGAATCATCGGCCAAGAAATCGCTCACTTGATCCGGACTTGGAGCGATTCCCGTAAGATCGAAATAGGCTCGCCGAAGGAGGGCTTCCTTGGAAGCTAAAGGATTAGGCTTTAGACCCGAAGCATCGAGCTTCGCCAAAATGAAACGATCGATCGGGTGCTTAGCCGACTTGTCTTTCACCTCGGGCAATTCGATGCGCTTGGGCTTCACGAAGGCCCAATGCGACATAGTTCGTTCGTTCACCTTGGTGTTGTCTTCACCGGCGGCCACCTCATGTCCTTCCTTCCCAAGTATCTCGTCTTCGGAAGCGAAAGGAAGCCCAAGCTTGATCCATTTTTCGAGGACAGCGATTTCCGAGTCCTTCAGTTTGCCGATTGGCGGCATCTCGTGATCCTCATCCTTGTAAGAAAGCATCTCCAAGAGAAGACTGGTTTCGGGTTTCTCCAAGTTGACTGCGGCGCCTATTTCACCTCCAAGAAGCACACCCTCGCGCGTCGTCAGTCGAAGATCCCCTTTTATGCGTTCCTTTGCCCCGTGACACTTCCAGCAATTCTGTTCGAGCAAGGGTTTTGCTTCCTCTTTCCAGAAAGCAAGAGCTTCAGGGGAAACCTTCTCTTCTGCCGAAAGCCAGTTTACTAAAATTGAGAATGAGGCAAGAAGGAGAGTTTTCCTTCGCATGTTTTTAAATAGGTCTGCTGAGGTCATAATTTTTTGGCAATTAAAGTTGTATTAGTAACATTTTATAAGTCAGGACAACTATCATCTTAGGCTACCTTGAAAGATACGTAACCAAGGGCGTGCGAAATTTGATCTGCGTGGTCACGAATTTGGCTACCGATTCGGTGGAAATCCTTTTCTTCTAGCCGTACCGATGGGCCCGTAATCCAAATCGATCCCACTGGATAACCCCGGCGGTCCAAAACCGCAGCGCCTATACAGTGCTGACCTTCGATCTCCTCTGCATGATCTACCGAATAACCTAGATCTCTAGATTTATTAAGCTCTTCGGAAAAGTCTTTTTGCGAAGTTATGGTCCTGTCGTTGAAACGGGGGAAATCCATATTACTTAAGAATTTTTCCCTTTCATCCAAAGGCAGTGCGGCGAGCATTGCCTTTCCAGGAGCAGCGCAATGGAGGTAAAAGCGTAGTCCGGGGTTCACCTTGAAACAAAAATTATGCGATCCGGGTACTTGTTCCAGCACGACGCCCCTATCTTCCAGCAACACACCTGCCAAGACAGTCTCCCTTGTCAAGTCGCGGAGTCGCCTCATGACGGGCAAAGCATTTTCGAGAAATCCCGGATCACCGGCAACGGGAGTCGCCAGAGAGAGAAACTTTTCCGAAAGCACATAACCGGAACCGTTTGGGTTTTTTCTAGCATAAGCACGCCGCTCGAGTGTGTGCATGATGCGGTAGACGCTGTTAGTAGGTAAATTCAACAACTCGGCCATTTCATTCACGAGCAAACCCTCAGGGTGCTCGTTCAGCAATTCGATGACAGACAGAGCACGGTCTAGTCCCGGCACTTGATAACGATTTTCAGAAGATGGACTGCTCATTGTAAAATTGAAACTTCAACTAACACTCAAATATCAAAAGGGTCAAGATTTAGGACATTGGATATGTTGTTTTACAATCGGGTAAGGCAACAAACGGAGTCCTTGACTAATCGTTTCGATACGGAACTGGCTCAAACTGGCAGAATCAGGTCAATTCTCGAAGGCAACCCGCGCTTCGAGTATCCCAACAAACGTCTCCATCAGGCATCAGCTTGATACGTATTTCGTCGATGGATTTTGTTGCGTGCAGTTACTTTTCTGATGGCTTGGCAAATTTTAGGTCCCGCAAGGCAATGACTCGGCACCCGCTGTCTCTCAAATGCTTCATGTATGCCTCGAATTTCTTCGGGTCGGTGTTCACCCAAGGATGCTGGACGTCGGGGACGCCATGAAAGGTCATTACCGCGATTTTGCCGTCGCCGGCCTTGGCTACCGCCTCCTTGAACTGCTCCAGCGTGCTCTTCGGCTTACCGTCAAAGGCCTGTGGCATCAGCAGAGGATCGTCTTTTTCCGGATCATAAGCCTTGGCTCCGCCGGTTCGAGCGTAGCGATAGCCACGTTGCCGGAGTAGTTTCACGGCTCTCTCTGTCGTTTGGTAGGCTGGATAGCAAAAGCTGACCGGGCGGGGAATTCCATGCTTTTCGCATTGCTTCTCGATGTACTCGACATCGGCAGTGAGCTGCTCGAGCTTTTGTCTGCCCACCACGATGTGACGACGAGTGTGATTGCCGATCTCGAAGCCGTCCGCATGGAGCTTCTTGATTTGGTCCCAGGTCATGTAGTTCTTCTTGTCCTTGGCGAAATCAAAGCCCTCGGTGATGAAGAAGGTGGCTCCGAAGCCGTACTTCTTGAGCAGCGGAGCCACGTAATTTGCCTGACTGGCAACTGAGTCGTCGAAGGTTAAGACCACGGTTCCGGGATCCTTCTTTTCGGCGTCGAGGTTGATAAGGCACAACAGGAAAACAAGAAAAATTCTTAGCCTCATGCAAAGGGATGGAGTTGCTGGGTTCATCTAAGTGATTTGTATAAGGATAATTGAATGATAAGCGACAGGCAATCTCGATCAGACTCGCGTTGAGTATGGATAGGTTATAGCGAAATGAGATGATCAACATACCCCTAGCGGTAGCTTCATCCCTCTTAGCTTGTGTTCTTGCCTTGTACGCCGAGCCACTCGTCGTTGCTCATCGAGGCGCATCGCGAGATGCCCCTGAAAACACTTTAGCTGCCTTCAAGTTGGCATGGGAACAGGGAGCGGATGCGATTGAAGGCGACTTTCTTCTCACTAAGGACAACAAGATCGTTTGCATTCATGACAAAAGCACCGAACGCCTAGCTGATCGGAAACTAATCGTCAAGGAATCGACACTGAGTCAATTGCGGGAACTGGATGTCGGCTTGGGCAAGGGCGGAAAATTCAAAGGTACGAAAATCCCTACGATTACCGAGGTGTTTGCAACGATTCCAGCAGGCAAGAAGATCTTCATAGAGATCAAGTGCGGAAAAGAAATCATCCCTCCTTTGCTCCAAGCAATCAAGAAATCCGATCTTAAGGACGAACAGGTGACGATGATTTGCTTCAACGCGGAAGTCGTCCGGTTGTTTAAGGCCAAGGCTTCCCGGCACAAGGCCTATTGGCTTTCCAACTTCAAACGAAATAAGGAAGGCCTTTGGTCTCCCTCCATCGAGACCGTACTCCAGACGCTGAACTCTACCAAGGCGGATGGGCTCGATTCCCATCATGTTATCCCCGATGAAATGGCAAAGCGCATCCAGCAAGAAGGCTTCGAGTGGCATGTCTGGACAGTCAACGACCTAGGAACTGCCAAACGTTTGAAAGAGCTCGGAGTGAAGTCGATCACCACCGATGTGCCGGGGGACTTGAAAATGGCCCTATGAACTGTTCTCATTTTAAATACTACAAGAAAAGGCATGATGAAAGATAACCTGAGATCACTTCGACGCCTAGCCTTTGCATGGACTTCAACGTTTTCCTCGACTTCTCGCTTGGACAAAGAGTCTGGAAAATAAAACCGATGCCTCTCTGGGTTCTTCTTCTATTACTCCCTCTCATAATGAGCTGTTCGACCTCAAGACCTACCCAATCGGATGAATCGCAATCGGCGGAAAAGGAAACGATCGTCCTTTTGCACGGCCAAGGGCGAACGAGAGCCTCCATGCTCGTTTTGAGCAAGCGATTCAAGGCCGCCGGTTACCAGACCGCGAATTTTTCCTACTTCCAGATGAACAAGCCCCTCGATCAGATATCCGGGGAGCTGATCGCCTTTATCCGGGAGAAAGTGCAGACCCCACGATACCACCTAATTGGCCATTCTCTCGGCAATGTCATTATCCGTGATGCGTTTCGGCAGGAATATCCCCCTGGTCTGGGACGAATTGTCATGCTGGCGCCGCCCAACCGGGCGGCTCACCTCGCAAAGCGCTTTAAGAACAACTTGCTCTACCGCTGGTTTGCTGGTGACAGCGGTCAAAAACTATCGGAGGAGGACTTCTTCCGCGAGCTACCCGTTCCGGTAGTTGAATTCGGGGTCATCGCCGGAGACAAAGGACAGAAAATAACTTTTTCCGAACCCAACGACGGACTTGTTGCAGTGGAAGCCACCAAGCTTGAGGGGATGAGCGATTTCATTGTTCTTCATCATGCTCACACCTTCATCATGAACTGCAAGGACACCTTCGACCATTGTAGGGAATTCCTCGAGGAAGGGAGCTTCCAATGAAGTTTAGACGCTCACTTTCAAGCGAGCGATCCTAGTTTACTTTTCCAGTCCTCGACGTTGGTAGTTTTCAACTGCATGAAGTAGAGCAGGAAAGAAAAGAAGGAAAATGGGGTTTCATTTCAGGCTATTTATTTTTCGTAGGTTTCTTTTTACTCTTTTGGGATTTCACCTTGAGATCGACCTCCTTGGCCCAATCTTGCCAGCGAGTCATCATTTGTAAAACCCGTTCGGGAAAAGCGGAGGCAAGATTTCTTGTTTCCGTGCGATCCCTGCTCAAGTCATACAACTGCCAAGGATCGCTCTTGTATTGAACAAGTTTCCAAGAATCTTCACGAATGACTTGCCAGCTCCCGTACTGAAAGAAGAGAGGCTTTTCGCGCTCGAGCTTTTTACCGGCAAAGGTAGGGGTAAGGCTGATGCCATCCAAAGGAGGAAGGTGTTTCGGGTACCTCGCCCTTTCACCAGCCAGTTCCATAAAGGTCGGCACGAAATCAATCAAGTGGCAAGGTTCGCGGGAAATCGAATTTTCGGGAACCTTAATGCCGTTGGGCCAATGCGCAATCATGGGCGTGCATATTCCTCCCTCCATTCCTTGCACCTTCCACTTTTTGAACGGGCTATTGGTGGCATTCGCCCATGATTGCCCGATGGCTTCAAAGGAACCCACGCTTCCCCATGTAGCAGCGGGGTCTTTCTTCCCTCTTTTGGGTCTCTCGTGACTGGCTCCGTTGTCGACCATGAAGATGATCAACGTATTTTCCAGTTTTCCGAGTTCACGCAACTTACCGAGCAAACTCCCGATGTTTTGATCCAATCGATCAACCATGGCGGCATGAATTTGCATGCGCAGGGCTTCCTCGTCTCTTTCTTTTGGAGATAGAGTTGTCCATAGCTTGTGTTCAGGTTCACTCAGGGGAGTCACCGCTTCGTCAAACAAACCGATCGCTAACTGTCTTTCGTATCGAGCTTTCCGAATAGCTTCGTACCCCGAGTCATAAGCTCCTTTGTACTTTGCGATGTCATCGGGATGAGCATGCAACGGCCAGTGCGGGGCGTTGTATGCCAGGTAAAGAAAGAAAGGGTCATCCGCCCTCTCCTTTTCGCCCAACCATTCAAGCCCCCAATCGGTAAACGCGTCGGTTGCATAAAAACCTTTTGCGGGAAGGTAAGGCTTTATCAACTTCTTATCAAAAGCCCAGGTATAGACGGCTTGCCAACCCGGGTTGCCTTCCCCTTCCCTAGCCTTGTCTCCGGGATTCCAAAAATTGATGGCTCCACCCAGGAAACCGGAAAAATGATCGAACCCGTGTTCATATGGATTAAAAGAACCATGGTGTTTGCCGGACCACCAAGTCCGATACCTAGCCGGCTTGAGGATTTCACCAATAAGTGCGGTATTGCTGAAGTCCCGGTCGCTTCGGTGGTGGTACAATCCGGTCAGCAAACTAATACGGGTCGTCCAGCACTTGGAAGTATTATAGGCTTGGGTGTAGCGAATTCCATTCTTCGCCAGACGATCTAGATTGGGTGTCCGGATTTCTCCTCCATAACAACCCAGATCCGAATACCCCATGTCATCGGCCATGATG
>CALBIN010000145.1 GCA_937893275.1 uncultured Opitutia bacterium
TGGAAAGGACGCCCCGACCATATTCGCGACCCAAAGTTTGACACCAAATCCATCGACAAAGACGGATTAGTCCTGCTAGGTAAACGCCAACTAAAGTTTCTTCGTCATTTTGCGGGAGACTGGAAAGGTACAGACCTAAAAATGGCGCTTTCCCAAACCATATTCTGTAACCTCGCGAATTACCATGGCGGCGGGCAGCAGTACATTGTCGCAGATCTCGACAGTAACGGTTGGCCGCAAACAGGACGGAATAGAGCTCTCGAAGAATTGAGGCGTGGTTTCGTATTTCATTACGCGGGAGATCAGCATCTTCCCTCCATCGTGCACCACGGAATAGAACAATGGGGAGACGCTGGATACTCCTTTTGCGTTCCCAGCATCGCCGCAGGTTATCCTCGATCTTGGCGTCCGGACAAGGAGGGACGCCCCGTCCGCAATCGCCCTGCCGCAGGTTTGCCTAATACCGGAGAGTATAAGGACGGTCTTCAGAACATTTTAACGGTACATGCCATTGGTAATCCGACACCAACCAAAAGCAAAAGTCGCATCAACACCTTGCACGGCAAGGCCTCCGGCTATGGCGTCGTGCGAATGAACAAAGCCAAGGGTACCATCACTATGGAGTGTCACCGTCTTTTAATAGATGCCTCCACACTCAAGGTCGGCGACCAATTTCCCGGTTGGCCCAAGACGATCAACTATAGCGAAAACTATCAAAGAGCCCCTGCGGCATATCTTCCCGAAATAAATGTAAAAGGTCTTGCCCACCCCGTCATCCAGGTAATTAACGCAAAGACCGATGAACTCGTGTATGCTCTTCGCTCCCGAGAGGATTATTTTCGTCCACGCGTGTTTGACGCGACCGCGACCTACAAGGCAAGGGTTGGCGAACCGGATAATGATGAATGGAAAACCCTCGAGAAGCTGAAACCTGATGCCAAGGGGAAAAAGACTACGATCTCCGTAGAATTCTGATAAGTCAAAAACCCATTAGCTACTCACAATCTGAAAGTTACAAAATCAATGAGCCTATTCGCCATTTTGCACCAATTCCTCATGAAAAAACGAGCGTACGGCCTTTGCATCGGCCTCCTTCTGCTAGGAAGCACCCTTTTCTCGGCAGGGACAAGCAAACCGAACGTCTTGCTTATCTTGGCCGACGACGTCGGTTGCGAGCCCATCGGTTGCTATGGCGGAGAATCCTTTGCCACGCCGAATATCGATGCCTTGGCAAGGAACGGCATGAAGTTCGAACATTGTTACAGCATGCCCGTCTGCCATCCGTCCAGAATAGCACTGATGACGGGTCGCTATCCGTTTCGTTTCAAGGCCGGTTGGGGATCCTTTCCAAAAAACGAAGAAAAGCGTTCCATAGGTCAGGTCATGAAGGAGGCAGATTACGCCACGGCGGTAGCGGGCAAATGGCAAATGACGCTCCTTAAGAAAGATCCAGAACAACCCTCTCGATTGGGATTCGAAGCATGGAGCGTGTTCGGATGGCATGAGGGAGCCCGCTTTCACAGTCCGATGATTTACCAGAACGGGAAGGTGCGGAAAGGGCTAGAGAATAGATATGGCCCCGAACTATACGTCGAGTTCCTGACTAGCTTCATGGAGGAAAGCAAGAGGCGAAACAAACCCTTCTTCGCCTACTACTCCATGGCTCTGGCCCACGACGTCACCGACGACCTGAAGAGGCAAGTTCCCTATGCTCCCGGCAAAGACCGCTGGATGAACTATGGGGAAATGATTACTTCAATGGATGAAATGGTTGGTAAGCTATTGGCGAGTTTGGACAGATTAAAGCTCCGAGAAAACACCCTTGTGTTGTTCACTGGCGACAACGGCACTGCGGCACGCTCCAAGTTGCGACACTTGGGGAAATCAGGGAAGAAATATGAATATGAAAAAGTGGTCGTACGGCAAAACGGAAGGAATGTCCCCGGTGGAAAAGGATTGCTTAATGATCGCGGGACACATGTTCCCTTGATTGCAAACTGGCCGATGAGGATAGCTCCCGGTTCGGTAAGCGAAGACCTAGTGGACTTCAGCGACTGGTTACC
>CALBIN010000146.1 GCA_937893275.1 uncultured Opitutia bacterium
ATAAGGGCGTGAACATCTACAGTTGAGTCCTTTCCAAATATAATGCCGTTAGGATTGACTAGGAACAGATGACCATTGGCGTTAAGGGAACCTAGAATTTCGCTGGGGTTCCCGCCAACTATGCGAGATAGAAGCGCAGAATCGATATTGGGTTGGATGACGTCGACGAGAGCATTTGCACCGATATCGAAACTCTGCCAGTTGACAATGGCCGACTGCGATCCTTGAAGGATGCGAAGGGCGTCATTCCCTTGCTGCTGAAGGTCTACAGCGCCATGAACGACAGTCGCTCCCGAAGGAAGATTCGCAGCCCATGCCTGACCGGGCGAACCGAGTGCAAAAACGAGGAGTCCGAGGGACATTGAGGTTGCTTTCACACAATTGAGAGCAACTCGTCCGACACGGCGAAGGCGGCGGCGGTTGCGATCATGAATCCGGCGAAAGGTTTTAGAGAAGTTGGAAGTTTGCATCTTCTTCATAGGGACAATATTCGGGTGGGTCGTAAAAATAAAAGGGGGTAGTGGGAATTAGAAACGAAAGTCGAAACTGAAATGCGCTCTTGGATTTTTAGCTGCGCTGTCAGCGGTATCCTTCAATGGCACCCCGAGATGGAGTCCGATATCGACCGAAGACTTGAAATTGCATCTTACTCCGGCACCCAAGCTGTGCATGGTGGTGGTGTCGTCTTTGGCGGAAAGCGAATCCTCTGATGCGACGTAACCAAAATCATAAAAGAAGAGGGGATGAATGACTCCGTAATTGGATATCTTTCGACCCTGAGCTGAGCCAAATCTCAATTCAGTGTTAAAATGAACGCCATGATCACCATATGCTTCTCGCTCCTCATAACCCCTTACGGTATTGACACCGCCAATTGCTTTTTGAAGCGAAGCAGGGAGTGGGTCGTTCGCAATCTGGCCAGCCAGATTGAAATACCAATCAATATTGTTACGCTGAAAAGAAAGGCGTTGAAGAGCGGCCAGTGTGAATTGAGTGGCAAAGAAGCCGGAAGAAGCTCCAGGCCGCTGATAGGATAAATCGGCATCATCACTGCTGCCGGCATCCGTGAGAAGGGTCAGTGACCAAAATGCCCGGCTATCAATTACACCTTGTAGGCCAATTCGGGGTACGACGAATGAAAGACTCTGATCAGAAACAGGAAGACCACCAAAACTAACCCTGTTGGTAAGGTCCAGATAAGTAAGGCCGAAGTTCCAAGAGACACTACCGGATTCCAACTGGGCAAACTTGTGAGACAGAAGAAATCCTGCGTGTAAGCCTTCTCCGCTGATATCTAAAGCGACAGGGGATATCAACTGGTCATATTCGGAATCCGAATAGCCAAGAAAGGCAACCCAGCTAAAGTTATCGTTATTGGAACCCGAATATTGCGAAGAGTACGAATTAAGGTTCTCGGCATCTGTGAGCCAGTTGAAAGAGAATTTATCGGAAGTGGTGAAAGGCTCGATAAAGTCGAATCCGGCAGAAGCGCGCCATCCTGATGATTCTTCAGTACCGTCGTTGGCAACTCTCGCTTTGTAAACGACGGGCAATGAATCATCCACTTTGAAATCGGCGTCCACAATAATTTCACCGTTATCGGAACGACGGGGGCGCAACTTGGAGTCGACATTGACGAAACGATTACGATTGAGGGCGGAGGCCGCGGATTGAAATTTACCGTAATTAAAAGTTTCACCCTCGGTCCAAAGAATTGACTTCAAGATGCCTTCGCTGGACAGCCAAGCGTTGCCGTCGACGTTACCCACTCCGATTTTGCCCGGCTTGACGGCAACGGTGAGACGACCGGGGTTGGCGGGATCGGAGGTGGCCTGGGCTGTGGCAAACGGATAGCCTTTCTTCCGCAGATGAGCGGATACCCTATCGGCAAAAGCCGAAGCCTTGGGAGATGCAACAGGTAAACCGACTAAATCTTGGGCTCCGCCATGGAGACCTTTCAGGACTGACTCCAACTCGGTCGGCATCGTAAAGGCGACTTGCGTTATGGTCTGGCCGGCGGCTTGAGCGTAACTCGAAGTGGGCAGACCAACAAGGATCAGCAAGGCTGCTATCGCAGTTCGCATGGTTGAGAAGAGGTTGGCTTGACGGGATTCGCCAGATGAAAGGGGAAAGGGAATGTTCATACGCGCGGAGGTTGTACTAATGTAGAATCAAAAAGGAAAGTACAGCCAATCGCTTTTGGAAGGTTTTGCAAGAGAAAGTTTAAAGATAATGCACAGAGCCTAACTTCCTTTTGAAGAAAAGCAGGTAATGCGGTTTCCCCTCAAGAACCCGGAAATCGCTTTGGGCTTGGCGTCAGCGGGATTCTCGTTACCTAAATATGCCCCTAACGTTCTAACAATAGTAGAAAACACATCATGCTCGTACACACAGTATATTTTTGGCTGAAATCAGGTCTATCCGAGGAAGACAGACAGCAATTTCAAGACGGGGTGGAAAGTCTGGCCACCATCGAATCCGCGGAACAGGTCCTCGTCGGAACCCCCGCCGCAACGAATAAAAGACCTGTCGTCGACGACACTTACGATTGCGGCCTGACAGTCATCCTAAAGGACATCCCGGCTCACGACTTGTATCAGGACGACCCGATTCACCATAAGTTCATCGCGGATTGCAACCACCTCTGGGAGCGGGTCCAGATTTACGACGCGGACTGAAGATCCTCCTCCCCTGCCCCATCATCCTGCTCGTCGGGATTGTCGCTGGTGAGGAAGCGAACCAACCCGTGAGCCAAGACCACGGCCATGGGACCGATGATAAAGCCCTGGGCGCCGTAACCGAGAATACCGCCGATTATGCCCAGGAAAAGCAAAAAGCTCATCCAGGCACCTTGATCATGCAACTTTCGGCCCATGCGGCGTCTGGCTTGGCTAATGGCGAAGTTAAGAACCACGCTTAGTACGGCCAAGACGATCGCTTCCGAATGGTCTCCCCTGCTCCAAGTAAGGGAAGCCAAAGGCAACCAGACCATGGCGCTTCCCGCGACAGGAACCAAACCCGCAAAAGCACCGAGCAGGAAAACGGGCAGAAAGAAAAAGCCACCAACCAACCAACCGACCAAACCAAGACAAAACCCGCGCCCCAATGCCGTGAGAACGGTATCGCTGAGCAAGCGCAGGGTGATTCTGCGGTGGATCCTCATCCATGCCGTGGTTTCCGACGCCTCGAAGCCTCCCGTAACCATTGCCTTGCGAATGAAGGAGGGGCCATGGGCATATAGAAAAGACAAGGCGATCAGGGCCAAGGCCAATTCCGCAACGAATCCGCGAGTCCCCTTGAAAATATAGTCTAGAATCGATCCTGAAAACTCTCTGGCATCGCCAAGGAACTCGGATTCCTGCACGTCGCCGACGACGACGTCATTGTCTCGCGACAGCGTCGGACGTCCATCCTA
>CALBIN010000147.1 GCA_937893275.1 uncultured Opitutia bacterium
TGTCGCGAGAACTTTCGAAGGTGGGGGATTCAGGATGTATCGTCCCCATCGCCATCGTCAGATTTCTCTTTGAACAGGCGTATAGGTTGCTCGAAATGACATCCTTTAATTCCTTAGCCGTGGCGGCATCGACTTCTGCAGCTTCGGCTTTCGGTTTCCCGCCGGGGGGGGGCGGTGCGTCAGTACCTGCTGCGGGGAGAATGCCGGCACCTGTTCCGGCGGGAACCGTAGTCGTTGGTTTTCCAGGAAGTGGGGAACCGGGCAAATCCTGCGCTACAAGGCCCGAATTCAGGGCTAAGAACGACGACGCAAGGGCGAAGATATGGAATCGCATAATGTTCATATTCAAATGATGCTTGGTCAGGAATATTGGTAAGCTATAAGACACACGAGCAGGCATGTAAAGTCAAGCCTCCCAAGTAAAAGGCAAGGATCTCAATCTGTTGATCTAAAACTACCATTCGCGGCTTGTTAGAAATAAAGTCGTTCAGAATATTATGACGGCGGAAAGCCGGATTCCTTAGAAAAAAGTATAATTTTCGGTAAAAAAGGACTAGGTCTAGCTACGAAAACTTATCATTTAGCTAAATGACTTTCCGCAACCGCAAGTCGATTGAGCATTGGGATTGCGAATCTCGAAACCTTTGCCCGCCAATCCGTCGTCGAAATGAACTTCGGAACCACCGAGATAGGACAAACTATCGGTATCGACGGCGAAAGTAACTCCGTTCGACTCCTGCACATTGTCACCATCTTTAAGTTTGTCGAAGTTCATTCCGTACTCGAAACCGGAACACCCGCCCGGTTCGACGAAAATACGCAGCATTTTGGAAGCATCCCCTGCTTCGACGGCCATTTCGCGAACTCGAATTGCAGCTTGGTCGGTTAATGTTATCATTATGCCACAATGCACTTAACCTAAGTATTAGTCAACGCAACGCGGAGTAGGTTATAATACTTAAATTCCGAGGTAAAAAATAACGAGTAAGCGTATCTCGCGCCAATTGAAGATGGCACGCTCACTTTTTTGCGAAGGTTCTTGCCTTATCCGTGTGGTTTTCCCTATACCATGGCTCATCAGCTAATGCTATAAAAAGTGAAACATATTTTCAACGAAGTCCACTACGAGCTCACCCATAAAATCGCCGAGGGTGGCATGGGCATGGTCTACGAAGCCGTGCAGCAAGGAATTGGTGGTTTCCGCAAGGTCGTAGCTATCAAACTGATTCGAGAAGAGTATTCAGCCATCGAGGAATTTCGTAACAATTTCATCGGTGAAGCCAAACTGGTAGCCGACCTCATCCACACCAACATTGTGCAGACCTATCACCTTGGCAAGATCGGCGAGCAGTACTTCATGACGATGGAGTTCGTTGATGGGTGGAATTTGGAGGAGCTTTTGGATCGGCATGTGGAGACCGAGCAATACATTCCTGCCGACTTGGCTGTATTCATCGTTTCTCGCATTGCTCGAGGACTTGGATATGCCCATCGAAAACGCGACGACCAGAATCGTTTGCTCGGCATCGTTCACCGTGACGTAAACCCTAAGAACATCATGATGGCCAAGGAAGGCGACGTAAAGTTGACCGACTTCGGGATAGCCAAGGCCTTGGACATCATGTACAACAAGGAAGGTGAAGTGATTGCGGGCAAGGACGAGTACCTGTCTCCCGAACAAGCTCGTTGCGAGGTCACCGATCACAGGGCCGATCTCTTCTGTTGCGGCATAGTCATGGCGGAACTCCTCTTGGGCTACAACCCCTTCGAGGCAATGGAATCCGAGGAAACAATCAAGAATATCCTTGAAATGGAAATTCCTAATTTCCCCGAACTCCGGCCCGACATTGAGCCGAAGCTCAACGAGATACTGCACATGGCCCTAAAGAGACCTCGCGAAGAACGCTATCAGTCGGCCGAAGAAATGCTTACCGAATTGGAGAGTTTCATTTACGGCAAAGGCTATGGCCCCACCAACGAAAAGCTCTCCTCCTATGTCTACGACTTATTCGGTGACGACGGTCAAAACGCCGCCCTCAGATGGCATCGTGGCGAAACGCCCTTTCCCGACGTTTAATAAATTCGTGCCGTTTGCCTAGGCAAACCACTCAGACCGACCAAAGTCATGGCCAGCCAATCACAAGGTCTTCGCCAAGTTCAAAAGCAGACCCAGAATCTTGTTCTGGCTCCACAACTTCGGCAGTCCCTGAAAATCCTCCAAGTGCCTGCTCAAGAACTGCGGACAGCCATACTCGAAGAACTTCAGACCAACCCCGTGTTGGAGGAATTGGCGGGAAGCGACGAAAGCCTTGACGCCGATGTAGCAGAACCGGAATCACCCGAGTCGCCGGAAGAAAACCTAGGAAACGAGGAAATTGGAGACGACCCCGGTGAAGCGGACAGCGAGGTTAATTCCGATAATGCCGTCGACCCGGATCGTGAGTTAGCCGAAAACCTCGAGGAAATGAACTTTGACGATGAATTTGCCGTCCTCAACGAAATGCAGGAAGACCTTCGCGAACATTACGAGGCTGAATACGAGGGAGAGGCCCAGTTGGTCAATTCGCAAGCCGACCAAAAACGACAGTTCTTCTTCGACTCGCTTGTCGAAGAAACTTCCCTTCAGGAACACCTGATGGGCCAATTGAAGCTCGCCGACGTCTCCGAGAACGAACTCGAGGCTGCTCGCTACCTGGTTGGAAGTCTTGATGAAAGCGGATTTCTATCGGCTCCACTTTCAGATTTAGCCCTGACTTCGGAAATCCCTCTCGCTGATCTGCAAAACGCTCACAAGGTACTCAAAACCTTTGATCCTCTGGGTATCGCCGCTACCGACCTGCGTGAATGTCTCTTGCATCAACTTGAGCAAAGTGGCGAAGTAGAGTCTCCGGCCTATGTTGTCGTTCGCGATCACTTGAACCTCCTTCTTCGCCGACGCGTGCCCGATCTTGCGCGAAAGCTTTCCCTGCCCAATGACGATATTCACGAACTGATCGAGCGAATTGCCGAACTGGATCCTGCCCCGGGTCGGCGATTCTCCATAGACACAAACCATTCGATCTCGCCCGATGCGACCGTTGAGCGGATTGGCGACGAATGGGTCATATCCCTTACCAACGACTTTATTCCCCGTCTTCGCATTAACAAGACTTACAAGGATCTCATTGCCAAAGGTAAGCTCGAAGCCAAAGAGAAAGACTATGTCCGAAACCAAATGCGATCAGGAAAATTTCTGATAAATGCAATCGAGCAAAGACAGAACACTATCGAGCGGATCACCCGGAAGCTGATCGAGCGGCAGACAGAATTCTTCGAAGAAGGCGTATCCAGCCTCAAACCTCTCACTATGGCCGAAATGGCCGATGAAATAGGTGTCCACGAAACCACCATTTCTCGAGCTATCTCAAGCAAGTACCTACAGACTTCGCACGGGATCTTCCCCTTCAAGTACTTTTTCACCCACGGCTACGTCGGGAAGGACGGAGACCTCGTGTCCAACACGAGCGTCAAGGAGCTGATTGGCTCCATCATCGAGAAGGAAGACCCTGCCAAACCTCTCAGCGACCGAAAAATAGTCGACATCCTCGCCGAACGCGACGTGACGCTCGCTCGCCGCACAGTGGCCAAGTACCGGGAGCAACTAGGTATCCTCCCCACCAACCTTCGTCGTCGCTACTAAAAGCCACAAATGTCCCACTAATCGGCGATCTTCTCCACTATGACAACCGCCGACGCATTGTCCGGACTCCGTCTGCCGCTTCTTGTCGACGCCTCTTCGCAGGTTCAGGTCGGAATTCCCGACTCCAAGGATTGGCTCAGCCTGGTAAGGGAGGAGAAACCTGCCTTGGAATCTCTCTTTGTGGCTATCCCAAAATCTCTCGAAGAGATCGACGCCTCAATCTCAGCAATCGATGCCATTCTGTTTTGCGAAGGTCCCGGATCCACGCTCGGACTCCGTGTGGCCGCAACGGCGGTAAAAACCATCCTTCGGGAAAACGAGCCATCCCCCACCCTGTTCACCTACAATGCCCTCGATCTCGCCGCCATTATGTCCAACGACTTATCGCGACCCATATTGGCGCCTTTCAGGAAAGGGAAAAGATTGCTACGCAGCCCCATCTCGAATTCCGCCATCGGCTCGATTGAGGTTCTCGAAGAACCCATTTCGGAATCGCTCTCGAAGGAAGCCCTTCACCTTCCCTCACTTCGGTCGTGGGAAACCCTTCCGGAAGGCTTGGATGTCCTCGACTACGATATTTCCCATATTGCGGGACTCGCGGGGATAGCCCCGATCCTGCGACCTGCTGAGATACCGGAGGTGTTCACTCCCCTGCCTGCCGAGTTCCGCAAATGGAAACCCACCCGCGACCTATCACCTAACTAGAATGCCATGCGTTGCTGGGCCGAAATTGACCTTGCCGCTCTCGAGCGCAACCTAGGCCTGATCCGGGCCGCTTTGCCTCCAGGCATTCGCTACGTATCGGTGGTCAAGGCCGATGCCTACGGGCATGGTATTCATCCCACCGCGGCTCGCCTCATGCAAAGCGGGGTCGATCTCTTTGCCGTGGCCAACGTTCGCGAAGCCACTGAAATTCGTGAAATGGGCTCGGGTTGGCCCATTCTCGTGCTCGGTCCCCTGTTGCCCGAGGAAGACCGATCCCTCGCCACTCACGACCTAATTGCCACCATATCCTGCGCCAATGAACTGGATCGCTTTACAGCAGTTGCCCGAGAGGCAAACAAAACGCTGCCCATACACCTAAAAATAGACACCGGAATGGGCCGAATGGGGGCTTGGTGGGAAGAAGCCGTTGCCCTTCTTAAGGACGCACAGTCAAGACCCTACCTGAAACTCGAAGGCGCCCTCACCCACTTCGCCGACCCCAAGGACATTGAATTCACCGGGAAACAACGAAAAATCTTTCTCGATATCCTTCGAGAGCAAAATCTTCTAGGGAAACCCGATTTTCTGGTTCACGCCGACAATTCCTCCTCCCTTCGCACGCTTTCCTCCGACGATCCCTGTAATGCCGTTCGTATCGGTCTCCACCAGTTCGGGATCGCCCCTCCCGCAGGTTCCCCTCTCGCCGATCTCAAGGTCGATCCCGTATTCTCCTTTCACGCACGTTTGGCACTAGTTAAAAACCTTCCTGCGGGAGCGTCCGTAAGCTATGGTAGGGAGTACATCCTCGAGCGGGATTCGCGCATCGGCATATTGACCGCGGGCTACGGAGACGCCATTCCACTGCCTTGCGGAAATCGAGCCGATGTCCTCCTGCGTGGTCGTCGCCATCCCATCGTAGGACGGGTCACTATGGATCAGACTCTCGTAGACCTCACCGACGCCGATGAAGACCTGCAACCGGGAGAAAACATAACGCTAATCGGTTCGCAAGGGAGTGAACGGATACCGCTACCCGAGCTTGCCGCTCATTCGGACACCTCCCCATGGGAACTCCTGTGCTCCGTCACCAAGCGCGTGCCACGCGTCTACAAAACTACGCGGACTTAGGGCAGTTAAGCTTATATCAGAGGTCTACGTTGCCCTTCACCTTTTCAACAATGCCGTCTAGCTCGGCAATGCAGGTGGCTCGGCGGTCATAGGCGTGCTGTCCGTCCTCGGGGCAACCGTAGGGGGACACCCAGCCCATGCCCTTTTCCTCGTGAGTCTTGTGCACCTCCCGAAGCCAACCCGCGATTTTCTCCAGATTGGCGAGTATGCGATTACCTTCTTGTGGCTCCTCATGCGGATTCCCGTAGGGAGCGCGGCTCACGACGTTGCCTTCCTCGTCCTTCGATTCCTCCCAAGCGATCTCGGCCGTCTCACACGACTCCCAAAAATGAATCTTTCCAAAATCCACGCAACCCTCTGTCACCGCTTGAGCCATAGCCTCGATCTCGGGCACAGCCACCTCGGCGAAGGATTCCTCGCCCTCGTCGCCATTCACTTTCTCTTCGGCATCCTCCAAGAGGCGTACCTTCTCGTCAAAGGCTTTGGCCACCGCTTTTACGAACGAGTAGTTCACCTGTGCCTTCAGGTCCCCGTCGAGCATCAGGTCAACATAGTCGAAATCGAGTTCCTGAGAGCCTAGCGCGTCTTCTGCGTCGGAGTCCTTCCCACTGTCGGCAATGGTCTCTTCCGCAATCAGGTCGTGGTCTTCCCGAATGGAAGAAGGATCGGTTTCAGCATGTGGTTCGTTCATAGGGAGAAAGTAGTTTAAAATGCCCTTGTTAAACTGTTGAGCCGTTGCGGGCAATTCCTTTTGGCTGTTTAGTCTGAAATCGGATTTCCACGATTTCTCATTTCTCTTTATTGGAAACGCGATAATCTATTTTGGAAGAATAGTTGATACCCCTCCCAAGGTAGATTCGGTAATCTAACCCTCTTCGATTAGGGATGCTATTGTACCATCTGCTTCGGTTGCCAGTATCTCCTTAACATGAGATTTAGTGATCGGGTGCAGGAGCGGCGTGTCGGACGAGGGCGGAGGATCGTTGGTAGAGTACGTCGAAGACGGTTCCGGATCGGACGGCCTTCCCTTTTCTAACGGCGCCTTCGTCGGCGGGCGGTTCGGCCATCTTAACTTCGCGAACGAGGAGGTACTTTGCCGAGTAGTCCTCCAGAATGCCCCATTCCTTGCAGGGTTTGTCGGCGGTTCCGCTCTCGACGACAACATGACGCCCGCGATAGGTTTCTAGAACGGGTTCCCAGGCGTTGGGTATGACACCGGTTAGGGATTGGCTCATCTCGGAGAGTTTCTTGTCGGCGTTCTTTACGTCGGAGAGGTTGCTGCCCTTGGTGAGGGCGCCGATGATGACGTTGAGAGACTGCCCGAAGGCATCGCGCACCATATTGTAGAGGTTGAGAGAGGCGCGGCGGGTGCGATCGAAGAAATCCGGGTTGCGGATACGGGCGAGGATTCGACGGCGGTCGGAGCCGGCACGGGTGTCTTCGGCGGGCGTTGGACGAGCGATACGAGTAAGTCTGTCGACTTCGGCTTGATGAAGGACGAGCGAGGACACGAGGCCTGAGGCTTCTTTTCTGGGTTCGTCGTAGAGGAGTTCCAATCCGCTGGCGAATGGTCGAAGGACGCCGGCTCGCCAGAGACCGTCGGTGCGCCGCAGGAAAACGAGATCGCCCTGAAACTTCTTGAGGCATGCGTCTCTGGCGCGTCGTTTGAGGGCCGCCCCGAGTAGAGCGGCGGCGAATAAGAAGATAACGGGAAGCCAAAAAGCGAGTGTGGTCATGATGAGTGTACTCCATCAATTTTCATCCAAAATAATTAAGGGAAGCAACGTTATTGATTTTTTCCGGGCTTGCCGGATGGCGGATGGGTGTTTTGAATCAAAGCCATAATCCTTTTTCGCCACCATGGTGAGTGCCCAACGCCCAAGTCCACACCTTTTACTTTTAGCGGTTACCGCTTTCCTGTTCGGCTGCGGTGACGATACGGGTGAAGAGGAACCCCCACCAGTCGAGCCGGGGTCGCCCGCCTTCAAAGGGCCTTCGACGCCCCCGATACCTGTGGCACCCGTGGCGCGCCCAATCGTATACGTCGAGGAATTGGATCAATTCCAAGAGTATTTCAAGGAGCAGCACGACACGAGTTTCAGCCACACGCGAAATAAGAACTACTGCAGCTTTACGGCAGGCAAGGTGGGCATGCCCATGCGGATAGCCTTATACGGCAAACCCCATTTCGCCACCTCGGACTTCTATGGATCCTCCATGAGCGGGGTCTTGCGTGAAGGCAATCCGGAGCGTGGCCGTAAGATAGCGAAGTGGAGCTTGTCCCGCGACGACGTGGTCTCCCAATTGGCGACACAGGGCTTGAGCGAGATTGATTACGGATGGATAGACATAAAGTTTCAAGAAATCGCAGGTCCTCTGGAAATCGGAAAGAAGTATTTCGTGGTTTGCGAGCGGATTGCAGACGGGAAGCATTTTTTCGGTGCGTTCTCCTTTGGTGAGGGCAATCCTTATGCGGGTGGCAGGCACTGGCTGCATCCCGAGCACGACTTGGTGTTTCGCAGTTATGTGGGGAATGAAGAAAAACCGGCTCTCGAAGGAACAGAAAGCAACGCCACGGAACCACCTGGCCCGAAAGGGATTTCGATTTCGCCATCGGTTCCCACGGTGCAATATTCCGAGGACAAAAAGAATGTTGTGCCCCCTTTGACTCCCGTTCCAACGCCACCTAGTCCAGTTGTTCCTGCTCCTTCTCCACCTGTCGCTCCCGCGACTCCCGAACCGCCTGCCGTGCCGCCAGGGCCACCTCAACCGAGGTTGCGAAGCGTCATTCCACTGGAGAAAGGACATTCGGAAGAGATCGTGTTTCCAAGTGAAACAGGTGGACTTGAAGGAACGAATCCTCTGCCCTTGCCACCTTCACTGCCAAAGGCAAACGAAGCCAACGCTACTGGAGATTCGAACAAGACGAAGCGGCGCGGATTATTGCCGGGTTTGTTTCCCCGCAAATAGTTCTTTTGGCTTAGCGGACTTCGGGAGAGGTCATCCGTAATCATTAAGACCCACTCGGCGAAAATTTATTCGTTTCACTTTTTCGGAATAGTGCCGCTCGCAATTTCGTGACTCGCAACCAAGCCCATAGGACTGAACTCTTCCGCGATAATTGATCCAGCACAGCTTGACCAAGTTTCCGGAATGATTCTCGAATATAATTTCCGTCCCCCCCTTGCCCGTAACGATTGAAAAGAATGACGCAGCTTCGGGCACAGCTCCA
>CALBIN010000148.1 GCA_937893275.1 uncultured Opitutia bacterium
TGTCGAGAATGAGATGGTGGGCGATGTAATTGGTGCGATTCGTGTAGTCGAGACCAGCGTCACTGATTCGGCTGAGGACAAAAAACTCCTCCGAGCCCAAGGCCAGTTTTCGGAAGAGAGCGACTTTGGCCTTGGGACCATCGCCTTGCTGATTGTAGTCGTAGACACTGAGCCGTTCCAGTTCACGAACTAGTCTACTGCGAATATCCTTGTGACGGGCAACCGTGCAATACCCTGACCTGCCAGGCTCCAAGCCTTGAGGTGCACTGGTGAAGATCAGTTGGCGGGCCATGACTTGGCTGGTGGTCTGCCGTTAACGGCCTTATGCCGGCTCCGGTACCGGTATCAGATCAGGTTCGACTTGCGAAAGAGCCCAGAGAGTGGGAACTTCGACCATCACAGGATCCAACTTGTCGGGATCGGGAGCGATAAATTCTTGATCGCCATTTTTGTAGGTGGTCGGGCTATGCCCAAAAGCGCTTACGGGAAAATAGCGAACGTTTCTCGAAAGCGTTTCAGCATTCGCAACTATTCCGGGATGCATATCGATCATGTAATCTCGGAGAATCTCGGAATTGGAATCAATAATTTCTTGAATCAATTTTTTATCTTTTATCGGCCACTGGATACGCTCCCAATCCAATTGGTCTTTTAGAATATCGCATTTGCCGATCATAACGGCAAGCGGGACGTCGATTTTGTCGGCGATACTGATATTCTGGTTCTGCTTCACACGCACCTCCAACTCGGCCATGATAATGTCCTGTTGGTCGAGGCGTTTGCCCTTTTTATCAAGTGCGAATTGGGGGTCGTCATGCCCACGCAACATCCGCCGAAACTCGGGACTGGCTATCGGGTCGAAGAGGAAGAAGATGCCAGAGGAACTGGCGACATGAAGGGTGCCGGGGGATTCCTCGTTAGTGATTCCCGGTTCAAAATGCTCACCCGCGTTGTCGTAAAAGATAATGGAACAGTCACGCCCACCACCTCGAGGGTCGGAAAGACTGAAAACAAAGGGCTTAGGCAGAGCGACAACGCGGTCGTGACGCTCCAACCGTTCGTACATTTCGCCCTCCAACTGTGTCTTTATCAGCATGGATTCCGCAGGATCCGTTCCGGCGAAAAGGCGATTCTTCATAGAATTCAGGATCGCGTTAAAAGCAGGATCGGCATCACGGAAGGCGATCCCGAATTCACGAAACATCGTGCGCTGAAGTTGCCGTACCAAAACGCTCAAATAATAAGATTTCCCTGCACTGGGCGCCCCCACTATCGAAAAAATATGGTGCGTGACGTCCATGAATCCAGGAGGCAACTTATGATGACAGTGTGGGCAAGCGACATCTGTGGTGGGCAAACCCATGGCGTCCATGGCTTGTCCCTTAGAGTTGAACTCGGTCGGGATGAAACGGAGCATGGCATCCTCGCCAAGTTTACGATCTCCCCGCAAGTCTTCGTGCGTTGCCATACTAAGGACATCGGAACGATCAAACCTCAACCAGCAGATTGGGCATGTGAATTCACCTCGATCCGGATCAACGACGATCTCTTCCTCGTAAATGGCTTCCTCTTCTTCCTCTTCTTCTTCGAGTTGGAGAAAATCAAGTAGGTGCACCACCCAAAAGGGAACATCCAAGCCCATCGGTTTGATAGCGCATTCAGCGACGTCTGCGCCGGACTCACGGATCATGTCGATAACCTCGTATCGACCACACTGTCCGAGTTCCATTCCGCTACGACCGTTCGTCAAAACCCATTGCCCCTTCTGGATTTGATCCGCCCAAGACTTGGGATCCCGACCGACAAAGACAACCAAAGGATAACCGGTAAACTGCAACGCGCAAACTTCCTCTTCCTCCACTGTAAAGGGCTCAGTAAAAGGCCCACCGTTCACCAGTAGGCGCTCGTCCCCCTTCTTGTTGGGAACGATTCGAAAATGGTTGCCCATCTTCTTGATCATGCATGCCCCTTCCCATTCGTCGGAACAAGGCACTTGCCAATCGGCATTCCCAAGACAACCAACGATGAAAGGAAATTTTTCCATAATCTGGAATCGCCCTTCCAGACAGTCATACAATCCAATGGTATTTTTCTTTCCTAGCACAGTAATTTACTCAAAAGTTCGCTAACATAAAAAAACTAATTTTGATCCGAGCACACATATTAAGTGTAATTCCCTGCGGCATAAGGAACAAAACGAGGTAAGTCTAAGTAATTCACTAAATATTTAAGTAGGGAATTGAAAACATTTAGCCCGACATAGCAAACCCATTTTAGTGCGCTTGGAATTTCTATTCAGAGAAAAGAATAAAGTATAATCTTCATTGCGGCGAGGCCGATCACGATTTCTTTACGGGCTAATCCAAACTCGACACCTGAAATTCCCACTTAGGAGTTGGACTACGACAGGAACCCAGTCTAGAGCAAATGGTGTAAGTCCTTTGACTGTCGATGAGAGAGTTAACTCAAAATGTAGTGCCTTCGGACTCCTCCAAATCGTCAAGTCTCTTGGCTACGTTTTGGAGAAGGCGATCCTCTTCATTCAGCATCTGCGTAAGCTTTTTGAGTCGACTTCGTTGACCCACCAAGCCCTTTTTACCAACAACCCGACTCTCCAGATTAGCCACCAGTTTTTCCAGTGAAAACACGGCATTCTGAAGTTCCTCGTCCAAGGTCTTCACCTCTTCCTCCATTCGCCGACGCCCTTCCGTATCGGAACTCGAGTTCGACAAGGTTTTTCTGAGGCGCATCCCTTTCTCAATTTCCGTAACGATGTCTTCGTAAGCCTGCACCACAAGTTCCTGCGTATCCCCAAGACTGGAGACACCGGAAAGCATACCCTCAACCACGCGGGAACGACAGGCTAACGCCCGTTCATATATCTGAGCATAAGCTCCTAACCCCTTGGCAACAAGGCTTTGGGAAAATGCTTTCTGCTTCTCTAGGCGTTCCTTTTCTCGCTTTTTAAGAGCATCGGCGGCGAACATTTTCTTAAGCCGCGACCATTTGCTCGCCCACAAGCCTCCCATAACTCCGGCGGCAGCTCCAAAACCCAATAAAGCGGCCCAGCCGGGCATGGGAACAAAGGCGTAGACACCCGCTGCAGGCAGAAGGGGAACCCAAGTTACCGGAGACCAAAGGAGTTCCTTGAGCAACCTCCCCTTGAAACTTTCCTCCCTCTCGCTCACAACGGCAAAAACTGAAAGGCTTTCAGGGAGTGATCCCAGCGGAATTAACTTTGGCGTCGTGGACGAGGAAGACTTTTGCCAAACGACATCTACGCTTCCAGGCTCGACTACCTTCGCCGGGATATTGTTGTGGCAAATTCGTACTGCCCAAGCCTTCGGCAAAAATACGGTTTTCATTTATGCTACAAACACCCACCAAGTACCCTTTAATGGACAAAGCGCGCTCGCTGGAGAGAGCCAAGTCCACTGCCGAATCGGTTCCTGGACTGACGTTTGCCTGTATAACTATGCGGTGGTTCGGGTAATGGGCTAGCTTGCCAGAGGCCGCTCTTAGCTTATCCCTAAACTCCTCCGAAAGAACGGCTTGTCCCGATCCAAAAATCACTGGCTCATCGATAAAAGTTCCTGTAATTCGACCTTTGACTCCGTTCCACTGCTCCAGCGACAATGGGGGGAAATAGCCGCTTACGTATCCCTTGGTCGCGTAACGATGAACGGCTTCCACTTCCTTAGCAGAGGCGATTTCCTTAATGGGGTCACTGTTGACAAAACTGTAAAAACTACCGCCTGCGGGCGGTGAAGACAAGTCGCCCACGTCACGACAAATTTTATGGATGCGTTCAATGCCCTCAACCAACTTGGGCAAGGCTCCACTCTGCAAACCAAACCACTCCTCGGCATTCTCCTTGAGTGTGATGAATCGTATCCCGGCCAACATCCCGGCGGCAACGTCTGACGACTCACCGGAGTAAGCAGCCGCCAAGGCCTCGAACTCGGCGGGGCGGTTAAGATAGTAATGCAGGGCTCGAAAGTACGCCTTGGTCAACTCCTTGATCACCTCTGGTTCCTTAACCAAGGTCTTTCGAGAAGCCACCGCGACGTCGAGAATAACTCCTCTGGCCTGTGTTGTATCAAGCACCACCTTGGCCCCTGAAATCTGATCAACCGCTTGTGATACAAATGGTTCCCAAAGAACGGCAAAATCAGCCTTCCCCTCTTTGAAGCGGCTAAACGCTTCCGCGCTGTTTTCCGCTCGAAAGGAAGCTACCTTGGCCTTGGCATTCTCCAGTTTGAAATGAGAGATGCTCGACTTAAGCAGAAACTCGGATGGAGAAAAACCCACCAATGAACCGCGAATACCTTTCTCGTCCAAGTCGTCCAAGGTGTTTACCTTTGGACCACCGACAATGGCGTCTCCGCCAAAAGACTCGTCGATCAAGAACACGATCGCACCCGGATAACCAGCACCTTGACCGTTGGTCAGATAACTGTCGATCGTGATAGTGGCCAGGTCGCACTTTCCCGAATCCAATCCCGCCACGCGTTCCTCGAAGTCAAATACGTTCTCGTACCGAATACCCAGATTTTTTTCCTTCAAGTATTCCTGCATCGCTCGAGACTTGAAGATAAGGTAACCGAGCCAATCGTCTCCCCACACGGTAATAACGCGGTCGAAATCGACGGCGTCACTGCTTTGCAAGAGCAGCTCCTCGCGCTTTTTTTCCTTCCTCCCCGTCTCAGTCCATTTCCACGCAAGCAAGCCCACGATGACCAGCAGGCAGAAGATGGTGAGGGCTTTCTTCATAATTCAACTTCAGAATATTCGAATCTCCGCATTCAAGGGCTAACCGCTCTTTTTGCAACAAATACTAGAACAAAGATACCAACTACGACAACCAGTACGATTCCTACCTGACTGTCTTCCTCCTCCGGAATTGAACCGTAACCCTCTTCGCCCTCCGCTCCGTCATGAGAGGTTCGAACCTCCTTACCCAAGGGTAATGCGGATACTCGGGCCATAGCTTTTTCTTCTTCGGCAGAGATGCGAAACTCGATATCCAACGGTACCTCGGCATCAACGTTCGCAAGCGAGCGTTGCAACTCCTCGCGATTGTTCGCCGCAACAAAATGAGTGGCAAACCCGTCCAAGTAGTCTCCTTGACCATGAAAACCGATACCGAACACCTCGACACCTTCCATGCGCAATTTCGAAACCATTTCACAAACCGCAGGATTTCCACCGGGATGCTTAGTTTCATGACCATCGGTCAAGAGTATCAACAAATGACGCTCGTAAGGCGTCACCGTCTCTCGCCGTTTATTGATCATCTTAAAAGCCCTTTCCAACGTTGCGACGATTGGCGTCATCCCCCCGACTCGAAGTTTGTCCACGGCTTTCAATACCTGACTCTCACCGTTCTTCACGAATTCGACGTCCAAAGAACGCCTGTTCATTGGGAGAAAACACCAGGCGTTGTTAGGCTCGGCTTTCTCCAACCACCAGCGAAAGGCTTGCTTCGCTTGACTTAACTTTCCTCCTTCCATGCTTCCGGAGTCATCAAAAATAATGGTGTAGGCTGTACCCGTCTGCGAAGCGAACTCCGCATCCAGTTCAGAAAACTCGGAATCCTGGGCGAAGATCGCATTAAAGATAAGACAGTTGGCGATGACGAAAAGGACAAGCAATGATGATAGATTCTTCATGATGTGTTACTCCTATGATTGGGGATGGATGAATGGCCACGAAACCTAACGAAGATCTTCCATTCCGAAATCGAGAGGAATCTCACTTTCCACCCCGATGATGATCAGCTCACCTCGCATGTTTTCAGTACGTTGCTGAGGACTGGATGGATTGGAATGCTTGGGATCGCTCACTCCCATTCCCTTAACGTCGAAACGGGAAAGATCCATTTCCTGAGCCGACAAGTCGTGATGCTCTCTTAGGTATCGAGCATAAGCTCGCTTCACGGCGAAGGCTCGAGAGTAGGATAATTTGTTGGCGGCGTTTGCGACCTCCTCCACTTGCGGAAGAGGAAATTGCTTGAACGCCCCACCTACCTTTCTCTCATAGGTAGTGGCCCCTCGGCTTCTCTTCATGCGAACGAAATTGTGAAACATGTTGTCGGCATGTCCTCGAAGTTGCACCACGGCTCCACCGTAACGAGTAACCTTTTCATGAATGGTGTTGAAAACGTCGGGATAATCCCGCCAAGCGAGATCGGCCATCGATGCAGGGAAGCCAAAAGTGTAAGTAAAGAGAGTACCCGCACTAGAACTTTCTGCGGCGGCCCTAACAGCTTGAGCGCTTGAAAAGACGGGCTTCACGGCAACGGCCGGCACAGGCACTGCCTCCGATTCGAACCACTTGAATTTGGCAGCCGCAGGTAAAGTCTGTGAGGAAATGAGCCCTCCCGCAACATAGTACGATTGGATTCGCTTGTTCGCGGCAGCAAAACCAACGGGGCTTTTGTCATTCCCGAAAAATTCCTCGTTACCAGAAAAAAGAGCCAACTCACTGTCTAACCCCAACCACATGACAAAATCCTCTACGGCCGCTTCGTCAAAGAGGAAAATACCCGCCAAGGGTCGGGACAATTGCTTGAATTCACGAAGTTTCGCTTGGTCCGCGGACTTTTTCTTCCCTACGTTATCGAGATGGTCCCGAAAGAATTTTTGCTCCTCTAGAAGAGTCTTCGCGATTGACTTGACGCGATCGGGATTCGCGGCAAACCAGTCGGAACGCACCGCATAAACATCCGCAATAACTCTAGAAGCAGTGCGAGTGGTAAGAATCGGTTTCGCCCCCTTTACGCTGTCCTCGGCTCCGGTACCCACTGTTCCACCTGCAGTAAGCGTGAGGATGTCGGGGTAAATCGCGGCAGCTCCATCTACCGACGAATCAGCCCGGAAAGCACCAGCCGGATCATTAATGCCCGGGACCGGGTTGTCGGGGTTTTCAGTGATGTCCGCAACGTACTTGACCGTCACGTCCGCCAAAGTCAGTCCCGCATCCTGCAGGAGCACATTAACCAAATCCATGTGAGGTCCCGTGCGCTGCACGACGATAGTCTTCCCCTTGAGGTCAGAAAGCTTGTTCACTCCCTTCGCCACGAACCCGTCGGCTCCCGTACTCCAACTCAGTTGCATGAATACGATGGGGGCAAGATCAGGACTGATGGCAGTCAAACCTTCTGCCGCAAGATTGATCATGCCGATCGTTCCACGAAGGAAGGGACTGTCACCGGAAATATAGGCCTTGAGCTGCTTATCGAACTCGTCCACTCGCTCCAACTTTACAGGTGCGCCGGCTGCGCGTCCAAGCTTTGATCCCGCATTGGGCCTCTCGCCACCATTCGCATGGATGGTTACGCCATCGGCCGCCCAGGTGATATAGGGCATTTGCAAAATCCCCGGCTTTACCGCGCCCTTTTGGGTTTTAAAAACAGGATCGTTTTTAAAGGGCTTGATGATCTCTGAGTAGTTGACTTTCTGGCCAAAGACTCCGCCAGCCGACATGGCAAATGCGAGGAAAAATAAGAGGAAGACATGGATTGCGCGATTCATGATTCTGTTTCGGTATGAGGTTTTGTATTTCTGCGATTTTGAAAGTATTCGGGGACAAGCTCGATGTCAGTAGCTTCGCGAACGGCTAGGTCGATTTGAAACTCGATGACTTCCATGGGAACCGAAGGTTGATAATCCTCCAGCATATCGGCAAGGACTTCAACAGTCTGGCGTTCACTGGTCACCTGTAACCGCATGACTTTGGCGGCCAAGGCTTCGGCGGCTCCGGCAGTCATCAACAGGGGAGCCTTCTCCTCAAGAGACTGAGCTTCCTCATCACTCAAAATGAGATCGTTGCGCTTCAGCAAAGCACGAATAAGGTCCATGCTCTCCGCGGTGGAGGAAGTTGGCAAAATGGGTATTTTGACGTCCACGCGACCGGGACGTTTCAGGTCTACCTCGATTAGGTCGGGTCTACTGCTGGCAAGTATCCAGACGATACGTCCTCGGTTCTCATTCTTGCCCATTTCCTTTGCGATCATGGAATAAAGCCTGCCGGAAAGACCTCCGTCGCCTTCAGACACCCGACGTCCCAAGGCTTGATCCGCCTCGTCCACGAACACCATGCAGCGCCCGAGTGCTCTTAGAATGCGAAAGACCTTCTCCAAGTTCCCCTCGGAAGTACCCACCCATCGCTCGCGGAAATTCTTGAGAGCCACGGTCGGCACCCCCGCTTCACCAGCCATACACTCGGCCAGAAAGGTCTTACCCGTTCCCACGGGCCCGCAGAGCAAGTAACCCTTGGGAACTGCCCGCAGACGGCCTTCGCGCCAATTCTGCAAATCCTTCGAAACCCATTTCTTAATGGCCTCAGAGCCGGCCATATTGGAAAAATTCTTGCTGGGCGGAATGAACTCGATGAGGTCGCGAGCATCATTCTCTATGAGAGATTTTTTCAGCTCGGCCACGTCCGCTCCCTCGATAGGTCGCTCACTCAAGTTCGCCATACGTACGGCTTCCTCCACCGAAACAAGGGCGACACCGGAGAGTTGTTCGGCTAATTGGTCCTCCGGCTCCTTTCCGAAGGCTTTTGGAAAACGTTTGCGAAAAGCAACTAGGGCTTCGCCGATTAGCTTTGGACCGGGCAAGGGAACCTCCACCGTATGACTGCGTGGATTACGAGAGACTAGGGGATGAAGATCGCTGAAGTTCTCACAGGTCAAGAACGTCGCCAGAGGATGCTCACGCAAAGCAGTGTCGGATGCCCAATTGCGCAAGGTCA
>CALBIN010000149.1 GCA_937893275.1 uncultured Opitutia bacterium
CAACTGATTGACCAACTCGAGAAGGTCTTGGTTGTTTTTCTTTTTAAGCTTTTCCTTCAATGCTTCCCAATCTTTTGGCGCCTTTACGTTTCTGCGTCCCGATAGACCACTAACCATTCCCTGAAGGAAATTAATTTGTACAGTTTCATTATCGATGGAAAGAACCGCTGAAACCAAGCTGTTCAGTCGATCGCTTTCTTCATCGGCCCATGCAGGGGTCGAGATTACGAACGGAAGCAAAAAGGATAAAAAAAGCAGGCGAAGCATTGAAGGAAAGACTATCATAAATCCACAGTAAATGCTTGGATAAAAAAGCTTTTTTTTATGCGATTTCTGCCAATAAACAGAATCGCCCAACCCAAGGAATTTCAAAATTTCTTACTCTTGCAGAATAAAGATTCGGTATTTTGGACAACCTCATTGGCCTAGATAACAAGATGCCGGCACACCTTGCGCATCGAGACCGTCGATCACGAACACGCGACCGGCCTCCGGTTCTTTTAGGCTCTTGTGGATACCTGACGTAACGAAAAGTCGATCGAGATTGGGTCCACCAAAGGCGCAGGCAGTGGTTTCGACGCATGGCAAGTCCACCTTGCGAATTTGTTCGCCGGAATGCGGATCGAAACAAACCACGCAACCCCCATGACAAAAGGCGACCCATAGGTTGCCGACCGAATCAATGGTCATGCCATCGGGAGAACTTTCATAACCGATCTCATTTGTATCCACGACCAAGGACGGTTCCCCGATCTCTCCCGATTGATTCTCGAAGGGATAGGCCAAGAGTTTTTTCGTCGGGGTGTCTATATAGTACATGACGGTGGCCTCGGCGTTCCAACAAATCCCGTTGGAATTAGTGACACCCGGCACCTTCAGGCTCAAGTTTCCTTCCAAGTCTAGCATGTAGAGGCTAGCGTCGCCCGTCTTCTTTACCGTGCTGATGGTACCCGCCCAGAATCGGCCCGACGGGTCACACTTGCCATCGTTAAACCGATTGTCAGAACGCTTGCCGGCCTCCGGGTCAGCTAGGTTTTTCTTTTGTCCGGTTTGTGGATCAAAGGAATAGATTCCGGAATCCCCCGCACACAAAAAGCCACCGTTCTGCATTGGGACTACTGTCCCGATTCGCTCGCCCATTCCCCAAGTCTCCTCCTTTCCATTCTCAGGGTTCAGGCAAACCAGGGCATGACCCTCGATGTCTACGTAGATCAAATGCTCGTTCCAAAAGATTGGGCCCTCCCCCCATTGGGAAACGCGCGAACCGACCGGCTGTATCTTAACTTCTGACATTTATGTTTCCTTCTATGAAAAAAGAGTTTTTGAGTAGGTAAACAGCCTCAGAGAATCTCAATCATGATTGCAAAGATAAATGTTTCGCTCAACGAGGAAAGGGCAGTTGCCAAGACTTGAAGAAGAATTCCATAACGACGTCATGAAGTTCTTGCCCCTCGGGTAGTTCCGGTAAACCGGATTGTCTGGAGCCATAAAGGGCACTAACCACACCAAGCTCTTTACACCTCTTGTGTACGAGAGCCGCATTATCCGGATGGTGCACCTTATCTTTGGGGCCGGAATGATTATACAGAATGATCGGCGGGCCACCCTTCCTTAACTTGGGATAAGTCATCAGCGGAGTGCCCATCGGTTGCTGGATAGGGAAAACGGAACGAATCCCAAGGTCATGACCGTGTCCGACGTGGCAACTGATCAAGGCACCCGCCGAGCCTCCAGAAACCGAAATCCGCGTTTTGTCTAACTTGTACTTCTTGGCGTTGGCTTGAAGAAATCGTATAGCCTCTGCGCAATGATTCATGATCTTGAAGTAATCCTTGTTTGTGTGAACGAGAAACGGATAGTTCACGCTAGCGAAAGCCACACCCTTGGAATGGTATTTCCTTAGCATTTGGCTACGACTGAAACCCGCTTTGTCTCCCACCTTGAATCCACCCCCATGAAAATAGACCACTAACGGCGCAGGATTTTCCGAATCTACCGTCCAGAGGTCTAGTACGCTCCGAACATATTCCTTGCTGTAACGAATGTCTTTATAAGTGGGCTCTGCCGGAGAAGCACTCGACCACAAGAAAAAAACTGCTAGAACGAAAATAATCGAGTGAGTTTTCATTCTTTCACCTAATTCCTTAAGCGCTAACTTGCTGCAACCAATTGCGGGCAATAAGTTCGTGACCTTGTGGCAATGGATGGACTCCATCCCAGATCCACTGCTCAGGAGTGACTGACTTGGCGGCGGAATCAAAAACCTCCTGCGTCCTGAGATGGACGGCTTTGTAATCGTTGACCAACTGGGAAACGATGCCACAAAGTTTGTCCACTTCTCCTCTCATATGCTTCCAAGCATCATCGTTCTTGAGGCGCCCCGACCGTAGGACGAATGGATCAAGGAGAACGAGTCGCAACTTAGGAT
>CALBIN010000150.1 GCA_937893275.1 uncultured Opitutia bacterium
CCTTGGCACGTCCACTCATCCGCAAAATATTCTCTCACATGCGCGCAGAGTAATTGGTTGCCCCATTACCTTTCATCGCCATCCTTCTAAAATTGGTGATCGCATTTGCCGAAAAAAGTTCCCGATTCCTCGATCGCCTCCTTCTAGTGGGGGTGCTTCTGCTCGGCTTGGTGTCCACTGCTCGAGCAGCTGAATTATATGTAGCGAAAAATGGTAATGATTCGGCGGGTAATGGTTCCCAAGCTTCGCCCTTTTTGACGATCGGAAAAGCTATATTGGTGGCAAATCCAAATGATATTGTTCTCCTTCAGTCCGGTATCTTCCAAACCACCGAAATTACTCTCGACAAACCACTTTCCATAAGTGGAAACGGTTCCCATGCCACTACCATTGATGGAGGAGGTAACAGCAAAATCCTGACAGTTAATTTTAGTGGAGACGGAATGGTCAAAATCCGAAACCTGACCATTGCCAATGGGCATGCGGGATCAAAGAGTGGTTACATAACGCAAGTTTTGAATGGTCGTGCGGAGTTCGAGAATTTAATTCTTGAGAACTCAGGTAAGAATACCGGAGGGGTTCTATTTCGAGGTAATGGCGTGAATAGCACGACTTTTAGAAATTGCGTTGTGCGTAACAACCGAGCCGAGAATTATGCCGGCATTGGCTCAGCTACTGTCATTGGATGTTTGCTTTACGGAAATCAAGGCACCAACAATACTGCCGTATTACAAGCTTGTCATTCTATTAACACCCTTGCCTATGGCAATTCAGGCGGAGTTCTTGGCAATTCTTGGACTGTTGGAGCTGTGTCCGGAGGATCCGCCGTTAATTGCATTTTCTGGAATAATGCAGGTTTCAATGGGCAGCAAATATACAGTCCCCAAGGGGCTATCGAAAATTGTATTGTGCAAGGAGGCTATACTGGGCCCGGAAACTTATCTACTGATCCGAAGTGGGAAAATCCTGCTACTAATGACTTCAGGTTAAAGGCCGCTTCACCTGCCATTAATGCAGGCAAGGAGGATTTGGATGGTGACGGCATGGACTTCCGTTTCGATGAGGATGATCGTGATCCCGATGGATCTCGGAAGGATATCGGCCCCCATCCTACCAATTCCAGCTTGGGGACTCTGTTGAGTTCTCATACCATCAGTTGGACTAAAACTGCAGATTCATTTTCTACAGCGTCCTTGGTTTCGGGGAAACGCTATTACTTCAAGATCTCTGGAACTTTTAGTGTTCATAAACCTGGAGGGTTTCACCATGTTGCCTTTAATGTTAATAAGTCTCCTCATTCAGGTATCACTTGGAATAGCGGGCAAGCCAGTAGTCGTCGTCCAATACCCGATTTGTGGGATTCCTCTTCCACTTACTTTTACTATTTCGTAGGTTCGGGAAGCCCCGAAACCTTTGAGTACAGTGATAGCAATACTGGCGACAACGGAGGTGCTCTCTCTTTTGAGTTGCACGAAGTACCTCCGTTGGAACCAGAGCCCAACCAACCACCCGTCTTCTCCGAAAGCAACGCCACCTTCACCACCGCCGAGAACAATGCCTCGGCCAGTTTCGTCGTAAATGCGACAGATCCGGACGCGAACACAACCTTGGTCTACACCAAGTCCGGCCCCGACGCGGACAAGTTCGACCTGAACGCCTCGACGGGTCAGCTCACATTCACAAATACGCCCGACTACGAGGCCAACGCTTCCGCTGCCGGCAACAATGCTTTCTCCCTAATCATCACCATAACCGACGGCGAAGCCAACGCCACCCAAAGCGTCACCGTCAACGTAACCGACGACCCCAACGAGGACACCGATGGCGACGGCTTCACCGACCTCGAGGAAACCGCCTACGGCTCGAATCCCGATTCCAACGCCTCCATCCCCGGTCTCGATTTCGGTTTGGTGGCCTACTATCCCTTCGCCGGCAACGCCTCGGACATGTCGGGCAATGGAAACCATGGCACCGTGAACGGGGCGACCTTGGTTGCCGATAGGCACGGAGTTACTGGGCAGGCGTACAGCTTCGATGGTGTGGATGACCTGATCGACGTCGGAGTATCGGCATTCCCGGATATTGGGAAGCCCAACCAGCCGGCTACCTTCACGGGGTGGTTCAAGACATCCCAGAACGTAGCGGATGCAAAAGTCATCCTGTCCGATTACAATTCGGCTTCCGGATTGGACAATCATCTTGTGGCTTCGATATATGTGAGATCAGACAGACTGCAAACCCAGTCGCGTTATCAAGGCTCTGCGCAGGTAGACTCCAATGCCGCGGGGCTAGCTGACGGCCAATGGCATTTCTTCGCCTACCAAATGGACGGAGCATCCAAGTTGAAGGTATACCTCGATGGCGCCTTTGATTCCGAGAGCGCTTACGACCCGGCCAATGATTTCAGGGATAACACTCATTGGCGTATCGGAGCCAGCTTCATGGATGGCTCAATGGGCTCATTCTTCGACGGCTCCATCGACGAGTTCCGCGTCTACAACCGGGCCCTTTCCGCAAACGAGGTGACGGCGCTGTACCAATTGGAAAATACAGCTCCCAATCAACCTCCCGTCTTCGCCGAAAACAACGCCACTTTCACCACTTTTGAGAACAATGCCACGGCCAGCTTCGTCGTAACCGCGACGGATCCGGACGCGAACACAACCTTGGTCTACTCCTCATCCGGGCCCGACGCGGGCAAGTTCGACCTCAACGCATCGACGGGAACTCTCACCTTCACCAACACGCCCGACTTCGAGGCCAACGCCTCCGCCGCCGGCAACAATGCTTTTTCCCTAACCATCACCGT
>CALBIN010000151.1 GCA_937893275.1 uncultured Opitutia bacterium
TAGAAAATTAAATATGCAACAGGATTCAATATCATCACAAAAGCCTCCCGCTCCCGAACAACAAGAAAAGATGCGAACCGAAGCCGCTTGGGTAGAGCTACTGCGACGGGAAATCGGGCGCGTTATCGTTGGTCAAAAGTATTTGGTTGATCGTCTCATCATAGGGCTCTTGGCAAATGGTCACGTACTTCTCGAAGGCGTACCGGGACTGGCCAAAACCTTGGCCGTAAAAACACTTTCCCGATGCATACGGGCTGATTTCAAGCGCATCCAATTCACTCCCGACCTGCTCCCCGCAGATGTTGTGGGCACCTTGATATACAGTCCAAGCAAGGGTGAATTCACCACGAAGAAAGGTCCTATTTTCACCAACCTTTTGCTTGCAGATGAAATAAACCGAGCCCCTGCAAAGGTTCAAAGCGCTCTGCTCGAAGGTATGCAGGAAAGGCAAGTAACCATCGGCGACGTAACTTATCCTCTGCCAAAACCTTTTCTGGTACTTGCCACGGAGAATCCGATCGATCAAGAAGGCACTTACTCTCTTCCCGAGGCTCAAATGGACCGATTCATGTTGAAGCTCGTGGTGAACTACCCAAATCGAGAAGAAGAACTGAAAATCTTAGAAGCCAACGCAAACGTTAACGTTGAGCACGAAGTCAGCCCGGTGGTCGAAGCAGAAACTATTTTTAGGTCTCGTGAATTGATGGATGAAATCTATGTGGACGAAAAGCTCAAGGGATATTTAGTGGATGTGGTACTTGCCACGCGAGAGCCCGCAAGTTACGGAGCTTCCGAGCTGGAAGCCTTTATTAGATTCGGGGCATCGCCCCGAGCCACTATTAGCTTAGCTCTTGCATCCAAGGCGGTCGCATTCATGCAAGGGAGGAGTTTCGTTACTCCTCAAGACATCAAAGACGTCGGATTGGACGTACTCCGGCACAGAGTCATCGTAAGTTATGAAGCGGAGGCCGAGAATATAACCAGCGACGACGTGATACGGAAAATCTTCGAAACCGTACCCGTACCCTGAATCCACCAGCTTTGTGCTAGGTGGTAGAAAGCCTACCCCGATCGAAGACAATATAGGATGGAAGAACCCGACCAAGAGTTCACGCGCCAGATTCTGCAAAAGGTGCGACAAATTGAGATTCGATCAAACCGATTGGTCTCGGAAGCACTTGCGGGATCATACCATAGCGCATTCAAAGGTCAGGGCATAGATTTCGAGGAAGTACGAGAATACCAACCGGGAGATGAAGTCCGATCTATCGATTGGAACGTAACCGCGAAGATGAATGCTCCCTTCGTGAAGCAGTATCGAGAAGAGAGAGAACTCACAATCGTGCTAGCGGTAGATATAAGCGCTAGCGGTTCCTTCGGCTCAATAGAGCAAAGCAAACGAGAGCGACTCGCCGAACTGGCCGCGCTCCTCGCATTCTCGGCTGACCGAAACAATGATAAAATCGGCCTGATTCTGTTCACAGACGAAGTGGAGCACTACCTGCCTCCCGCGAAAGGACAAAAGCACGTTTTACGTATCCTCCGTGAAATTCTTTTTAACGAAACCAAGGGTAAAGGAACCGACCTTAGAGGCTGTCTTCGCTTCCTCAACAGAGTGATGCGAAGACGATCGATCGTGTTCTTGCTTTCCGACTTCATGATTCCCGAAAATGGGGACGAGGAGGAACCCGCCGAGGATATCCTCTTCAAGGAACTTTCAACGACGCGAAGACGACATGATCTCGTTTGCGTCCGCGTCGAAGATCCTCGAGACACCGAATTGCCGGACGTCGGGCACATTCTTCTTGAAGATTTGGAAACAGGAGAACTTATCGAAGTCAATACAACCGACAAGGCCTTTCGCCAGCGTTACTTCGAAAAATCCCGCGACTGGGTAGAGGGTTTCGAAAAACGACTTCTCAGGCGAGGCATCGACTGCTTTGGTTTATCCACGGACACCGACTATGTTAACCGTTTAAGAGAATTCTTTAAACTCAGGGAAAACCGCCGAAGAGGATGATGTTAGGGGCATCTCCAAAATTAGCGCTCTTGTCACTTTTTAGCACCGCAACAAAGGGAATTGGTTACGCCCAAAATCAAAATTCCTATCTAGAAAAGAAAAGAGAACGAGACGAACCTGTCCCCCTGTACAAAAGCGTCTCTGAAATCTTAACGGAAAACTGGGGAATTCTGGCTCTGGCGGGAGGAATCGCCATAACAATAATTTTCGTCTTTTGGTTAAAACGGCGTTTGAACAAAGGTGAAACCGCAGAAACGGCGATCCCCGCACGCGATCCTTATGAGGAGGCTATTGAGGGACTGGATGCCCTAGATGCGGAATGTCATCGAATGGATGCAAAGCCTTTTGCGTTCCGTCTTTCGGAGGTGCTTCGCGTATACGTCGAGCGCTGTTTTGCTCTTCCTGCAATGGAACTGACAGGCGAGGAATTCCTCCGAGAAGTAGCGGAGCACAAGTTTTTCCGCAAAAGATACGACGACCTCTTGCACGAATTCGTAGATCGTAGCGATATGGTGAAGTACTCGAGAGAAAGCATTGACGGGGAGGGGCTTCGATTGTTGCTCGATTCCGCCGTACATTTTGTGAAAGACTCTCACCATCGACTGGAAGAAGAAGAAGCAACGCAAACCAAAGACCAACCGTCGGAGGGAATGAAATGAACCCTTTCGAGTACTGGGAACGCTTTCGATTGGCAGAACCTCACTGGTTGTGGTTCGTCCTAGTGATAATAGCCCTAATCATCGTAAGGCTTCGACAGAAGCAAAGGCATTCCACTCTCAAGTTTTCATCGTTGGTCCCCTTGCGCTGTGCGGAACCAAGAAGCGCTTGGACTGCTCGTTTGATTCCACCAACCTTTCGATTATTCGCTTTGGTCTGCCTTCCAATCGCGCTTGCTCGACCACAATTGGATCAAAGTACTCGCACAATTCAAGAGAGTGGCGTGGACATAGTTCTGGCAGTTGACCTTTCCGCGTCCATGCTTGCCTTGGACATGAGCAAGAATCCGAGCGAACCCATCACCCGCCTCGAAGTAGTGAAACGAGTGATCAAGGACTTCGTCTCCATGCGAAAGCACGACAGGATCGGATTGATAGGTTTTTCCGTAAACCCCTACTTACTCTCCCCCCTGACCTTGGACAAGGAACACCTGCACCGCAATCTCGACCGCATGCGAGTAGGTCTCACGCTTCAAACGGGAACAAACATCGGCGGAGCTATGGGTGAAGGTATCAACCGCGTTCGAGAACTGGAAGCAAAGAGCCGCATCGTCATTCTTCTGACCGATGGCAAGGACGATCCACCACCCCGGCACAGCCCACTGGTTTTCGCAGAAGGCGCGAAGGAAGACGGAATAAAAATTTATACAATTGCAGTAGGCCAATCGACTCGAACTCGAACCTACATCTATGACAGACGGACGGGGGACTTGCTGCGCAACTCCTCCGGAAATCCGGAAGTGACCATTGCAAATTATCCGGTGGACAAGGAAGTACTTCGCAAAGTCGCCGAAACCACGGGAGCCAAGTTCTTCGAGGCAGGAAACGAAACCGCTCTTCGTGATATCTACGAAGAGATAGATCAACTAGAAAAAACTGAAGTAGCATACGAAGTGAACGCTCTCTACAAGGAGCTCTTCCATTGGCCTTTGGCTGCAGGAATTATTCTTCTTTTGATTGAAATAGTCCTGTCGCGAACTGTATTCTTAAGGATTCCATGAATCTCTTTGCCCATCCGGAATGGCTTTTGTCCGGCCTACTTGCAACCGCCGCGGTCGGATTCTTCCTGTGGTGGTCGGAACGACGGAAAATTCGCCGACTGAAGAAATTCACAGCAACTAAGCTACTTTCCAAGCTAGCCGAATCTCACTCCAAACCAAAGACCATCACGCGAAACGTCATATATGCCGTTGCCATTCTCTTACTTTTCTTGGCACTGGCTAAACCCCAGTGGGGCAAAAGCCAACGGAAGGCGATCCCGACCGGAATCGATGTGCTTCTCGCCTTGGACGTGTCACGAAGCATGCTCGCCCGCGACGTACGACCGAACCGGATCGAGAGGGTCAAGCTAGGCATTTCCAATCTCCTCGAAAAAGTAAAGGGTGACCGACTCGGTCTCATAGCTTTTGCGGGAACCTCTTTTCTTCAATGCCCCCTCACCCTCGACCACTCCGCTTTTCGCCGAACCTTGCGAGAAATGGAAGTCGGCGTAATTAAAAGCCAAGGTACCGACCTCTCCCGACCGATACATGAGGCCGCTAGATCTTTTTCCGAGGATGACAGCGACCGTTTCCTCATACTTATTTCCGACGGAGAGGATTTGGAAGGGGAAGGCTTGAAGAAAGCCAAGGAAAGCGCCAAGGAAGGTGTGCGGATTTACACGATCGGAATTGGAAGCAAAGAAGGGGCTCGAATCCCTCTTGACCCCATTCCTCAGAAGGCACGCAATTTCCTTAAGGATCCGGCAGGAAAGGCCGTCGTCACAAAGCTCGACGACACATCCCTACGGGCCATCGCAGAATCAACCGGCGGCAAGTACTTCCAACTGGGGCCCACCGGCGAAGGTTTGGCTAGAGTTTTTGATGAACTTCAAGCAATCGGACACCGCAAACGTCACGCCATTCTCTCACAGGAACTTCCAATCGAACGTTATCAACCTTTTGTGGCATTGGCTATGCTCATGCTTGCTACCGAGTTTCTGCTTGGCAACCGACGACGGATTCGGGCAATTGCCCCCTCGCTCGCATTGATGATATTGATCTTCCTCTCTGGCTGTTTCCGCAGGGACAATATAAAAAGAGCTGAGGAAGCCCACAAAAACAAGGAGTTTGAAAAAGCTGCCGCCTATTACGAGGCAGAGATAAACGCCACTAAAAGTGAAGACAAGCAGGTTAACCCACGCCTTCATTTAAACGCGGGCCTCGCTCATCTGGATGCGGGCAACCTTGAAAAAGCCGAGACTTTCCTCGAAAAAGCTCTGGACGGAACCGTAGACGAGCCCTCCCTTCAATCTACAATTCTCAATGCTCTAGGGAACCTTCAATACAACCGAGCCAATCAAGCTCTTGATCGGACAGACGTAAAGTCGGCTCGCGAAGCGTGGGAAAAGGCCTTGCAGCAATACGAAGCGGCAATGTCTATTGACAACAACCCAAAGGCCAATGTGAACAGAGACGAACTGGCCAAACAAATCGAAAGTCGAATCAAGTCGTTGCTCTCTCTCGTTTCAGGTATTGCATGGAGAGACGTCGACGGAAACGGACGACCACAAGAGAATGAACCGCGATTGCCAGGCAAAATCTATTGGGATCAAAACAACGACGGCGAACATAACGCGTCTTCGGAGCCTTTTGTCGAAACCGACGAGAAAGGTCGATACGCCATCGAGTGGATTTCCGCTACTTACCCCACTTCCTTTCAACTTGGATGTGTTCCCGCTGAAAGTAATGGCACAAAGGGCGTCACCCTTCTTCCCTTACTCGTACCCCCTCCCCCTCCCTTCAATCCGAACAATGTAAAGACACAGTTCGTGGAACTGCCAAAAGCAGGCAACCGCCAAGTCCATTTCCCCTATCGAGCCGCTCCCATGTTGCAGGGTTTTGTATGGAATGACGCCAACCGAGACGGAAATCGAGACGACAATGAAACAGGATTTGCCGGAGCCAATCTCTTTCTCGACCTAGACGGGAATCTCGCCCTCGATGAAAACGAAACCTCTTTCAAACCATCCGAATCGGGAGAGTTCTCTCAAGTCGTCCCACCCGGGCAGCACGTCCTATGCATTCAAATCGAAGGCGAGGATGCAAACGTCACCTTTCCTGCAAACAATGAAAAAGCTCACTTGGCATCCGTTGATTTTGAAACGGCCGCCAAGCATCTCGACTTCGGTGTTTCCACTCCGCAAGAAGGACAAGGAGAATCACAGCAAGACAATCAGAATTCCGAGTCGGACCCGAAAGATTCGAATTCCGACCAAAACCCCCAAGACCCCAAGGACGGCGAAAACGAGACCGCGGCATCACCACCGGAAGTTCCCCAAGAAGTGAACGCTCTCTATGAACGCCTACTTCAGGAAATCGAGGCCAATTCCGAGCCACTGGACATCGAGGGCAAAGTAGTCGAAACTCCCCGGCGAGGAAGGGACTATTAGCGTATCGTGAAAAGAATCATTCACCCATTTCATTGTCTGTGGCCTTTCCTTTTGGTCGGTTTTTCGGCAATCGGACAACAACAAAACATTCGCATCGAGGCGAACTTTTCACCTTCCGCCATCACCTTGAGCCGACAGACCACCTACAAAGTAACCGTTCACGGTTCACAACAATCCCCTTCAGGCAGTCTCCCCGCCGTCGCCGGACTTGGCATTTCCGGTAATCCGCGCGTATTTCGCGCAGCAAGCTTTCTCAATGGAGTGCCTTCCGTTCGCCTTGAACTCTCCTTTGCCGTCAAACCCGAGAGGCACGGAAGCTTCACCATCCCTTCATGGAACCTCTCGGTGCAAGGCACTCCTCATCGTGTTCCTGCCGCCA